>JADFXO010000557.1:0-432 GCA_015233485.1 Nitrospirota bacterium | reverse complement strand
TTGCTGATTTATAAAAACATCGCTGACCCTCAATGCCGATGTTTCCCCAGGACGCAATCCGGTTTCAAAAGCAAAGATAAACACATCGCGGTAGTCTTCAGGAAACCTCTGTAAAACATGGGTCTGGGTTTCATAGTCTATTGCGGTTCGTGACTTTGCATCGTTGCCCTTAATCTCCGGAAATCTTGGCAATTCACCTATGACGCCTTTGTTTCTTAACCACCCAAAGAAGGAATGAAGGGCATTTAAGATATTCCGCTTGGTTTTTATCCTCAGTTTCTTTGGGAGTTTGTCCTTAAATCTCTCAAGATGTTCGAACTTAATCTCCGTAATATCCATGTCCTTGAAGAAGGGCATGTAATAGATCCTGATGTAAGCGGCATAGTGATACGTAGTTTCCGGAGAGAGTTCACCTGATGCCTCTTCCTCTTC
>JADFXO010000556.1 GCA_015233485.1 Nitrospirota bacterium | reverse complement strand
CGTTTCTGTCGTTTAATATAAACGTCACGGCCAGAGGGTCTTTTATCATGTAGGCTTCGCCTTCAAAATCATTTCCAAGTTTGGTTGCCATGCTGTATACGGTTTTTAATCTGGATGAGATTTCCGCAATCTCCACATCAACGCCGTCGCCGCTTTTGAAAATAAAAAGGTTTCTTTCCCTGTCAAAATCTATGAATTCCCTGAGACGGTCAAAGAAGGTGGAAACCTTAACATATGCCCTATATGAAGACTCATTCTCAATCAGAGTTGCAAGTGGGTGCTGGAAGTCAAAATCAAACAGATTGTTGAGCGTTAAGCCGTTTGAAGTAAAATAAAGGCCGAGCTGAACAAAATCATTTATATCCTGGCTGTCTTCTTCGGTTGATTTTATCAGATGGCAGACTTTCAGAAGGGCGCACGCCATATGCCGGAAATCGTCAGATACTGTCATCTTCATTCCATTATATCCATAAAACATATGGGGGTACTTCCGTGATGATGCCATTAAAAACAGATGCCTCGGATCCTCATCGACAAGGCGGCAGAATTCATCGTTTTCGAGTTTCTTCTCTATTTCCATGATGGAATCATTAATCTTTTCATAATAAGGAATGGCCGGTGAGTTTAACCTTATCAGCGTTGCAAGTTGTTCCTTTAAAAATGGAAACAGATATTTGCGACAATAACTAAGAGCCATGTCCACATATCTTTTGGCCCTGTTATTTTCACCCGCGGTTAGCGAATCGCCTCCTTTTATGTCAAATCCGCGGTTTCCCATCATTTTTGTTGCCTGTGAGAGAGCGGTTTTATAATCGTACGCAGAGAGCATCAGGTAAGGGGTCATCTCGGTCCGGTCAAGTATAGAACCAAAGATGCTGTGATAAAGCTCGTGTTTGTTAGTCGTGGCACACATAAAAAGACAAATCCCTCAATATAATACTCCGCACGTACTCAAATTCAAGGCACGCCGGCTATATGGTTGGAGAGTACATGCCTCGGCACCTTAAAGTCAAGGGTTTTCTTGTAGTTGTCGTATTTGTTTTCTTGACCCAAATTTTGTCAACTATATACAAAAGGATAGTTATTCCGAATCCGCCCTGTTATAAATCACCTCTGCCGCTGTATGCCCGTGGGCTGCCCAGTGCATATTGTTCTGTATCACCTTGAAGAAATCCTTTGAGACATTGATTTTGGGGTCATAGTCTATACTTGTGGAGTAGATGTCAAGCACTTTGCGCCAAAATACCTTCTCAGAAGAGCGTATGTCCCTGATACGGGCGAGCAGTTCATCAAAGTAGCCGCCACCGCCAGTCTGCTTCAGCCGTTCATCGTCCATAGCAAAACCCTTGATGATATATTCGCGCAGCCTCTGGGTTGCCCATTGGCGAAAATGGGTGGCAACATGAGATTTTATGCGATAGCCTACAGAAATAATCAGGTCGAGATTATAGTAATCAAGACTGCGGCGGACTTCCCTGCTGCCTTCCTGACGAACTGACAAGAATCCCTTGTGAGTTCCCTCATGGGTCAACTCGCCTTCTTCGTACACATTATTAATATGCAAGCTGATATTCTGTTGAGTTGTCTGAAAAAGCTCCGCCATCTGTTTTTGATTCAACCAGATGGTCTCCTGCTGTAAGCGTGTTTCGATGCGCACGCGCCCGTCGCTGGTCTGGTATATCAGAAACTCGGTTTTTGCTGGTAGATTGTTATTTTCTGTCATATTATATGCCATCCGAGTAACGCAACTACTCTGCGCCGTCCTCTTCAATACCCATGCGGTATTTAATATCATAGTTGATAATGAAGTCAAGCTCCTCATCGGTAAAGCCGTAGTGCTTCGCCAATGCCTTGTCTATTTCGTCTATGATTGGCTTGGATTTCTTAGGGTAGTACTCATCATATTCTACTCTGCCAGATGTTTCATATACATAGACCCTTCTTTTTGAGTGATAGCAATCAGAAATCGTAAGCCACCAAATATAAAATAAAGAACTTGACAAGACGCTCGACACTGTCAATGCAATATCTTTTTCGGTAAGCTCCTTTAACCTGAGCCGATTGCAAAATGTTTTCGCTCTCTGTACCTACAACATTCTGGA
>JADFXO010000555.1 GCA_015233485.1 Nitrospirota bacterium | reverse complement strand
CTCTGGAATAGCTGTTCGTTACGCGAAGCAGGAGATGAAGGAATACCAGTTAGATAATTTCGTTTATGACGGCAGAGAATATGTGGTGCTGTAATCCCGTGCCGCAGGGTGCCCTGCCAATAAAAAATTCAGGAGGTAATGAAACATGAAAAATGTCGTTAAGCTGCTGTCGTTTAATACGTTTATACCAGTTTTTTATCCCGCGCTGATGCTGCCGATAAAGCCGTGGCGCACGAAGGCGATAAAAATGCTGGATTTTCACACCGGAGACCGCGTTATCGTACCCGGCGTTGGAACCGGCCACGACCTTTCTGACCTCCCTAAAGATGTCCGCATCGACGGTGTTGACATAAGCGACGTCATGCTTGGTATCGGAAAATTGAAACTTAAGCTATTCGGCATGGACAAGAGCGTAACCCTTAATAAGATGGACGCGGAGAAGCTGTCTTTTGACGACAATACATTCGACAAGGCGATATTAAGCCTCTTTCTTACCGTAGTGTTCGATGCGAAAAAGGCATTTGCCGAGATCGCCAGGGTAGTAAAACCGGGCGGGCAGATACTCGTATTTGACCATCTGTTTAGAACAGGCAACGTCCCCACTATACTTGCCAAACCTCTCGACGCGGTGCTAAGTTACAGTTTCTCGAGCGTGACAAGGGTGCTGGACGATATAATCGAAGGCCATCCGGTAACGGTGGAAAAGACCGTGAAAGGCGACCCCGTGGGATTCATAAAGGGCTATCTGCTGGTTAAACACTAGGCCCCCTACCCGCCTTAGCGGCATACAGTGTTATGGACAACGGACTGATATATCCTGATATATTCAGAGACAAAGGGATTGCGGCCTTCTTTACGGACAAGACGGTGGGCATAGATACGTCGAAATTCGCTCTGTCTCAGGAGCCGCGGCCAATGCCCTATATGCCCGTCCAAAAACACACCGACACGGTGATAATACTGAGAAAAGGCGCTGGCCTGGCTGATATAGACGAAAGGCGTGAAGGGGATGCCGTTGTCACTGACAGAGACGACATCATTGCCGGTGTGCGTATGGCCGATTGTGTCCCGATTCTGTTATACGACGCGGTTATGGGCGTGGCAGGGGCGGTTCACGCGGGGTGGCGCGGCACGGCCAAGGGCATCTTAAAGGCGGTTATCAATGTCTATACAGAAGAGTTTGGCAGCAGGGCGGAGGATATATTGATTGCCCTCGGGCCGTCCATACGTGGATGTTGTTACGTTGTGGGGGAGGAGGTAGTGGAGGCCGTTACCAAAGCCTGCGGCGCCGGGGATTACGCAATCGCCCAAAACGGCCGTCTGTACGTAGACCTCGTACGCGCAAACACTGCACAGGCCTTATCATTACACATAAGGCCGGAAAACATATGGGCATCCGGCATCTGCACATCCTGCGATTCCGAACGGTTTTATTCATACCGCAGAGAAGGCACCTCAAGGGGAAGCCAGGGGGCCTTTATATGTACGGGCCAAAGTATGTCCTGGCCAAAAGTCCGGGAATGAGTAATGACCATCGTTAGCAATTCACCGGAAGAGACAGTAGAAATAGGCAGACACATAGGCAGGCGCCTAATCAAAGGGTTAAACGTATTCATATGCGGTGAGCTGGGGGCAGGCAAGACAACGCTGATAAAAGGCGCTGCCTCTGCGTTCGGCATACCGGAGCGTGACATCACAAGCGCTTCCTATACCCTGATTGCCGGGTACGAGGGTCAAACTCCATTTTATCACATAGACCTCTACCGCCTTGATGATATTAAATCAATAGAGGACTCCGGTGTGTTTGAGTGCATAGGCAATGGGAAGGCCGCGGCTGTTGAATGGGCTGAAAAGTTAGAAGGGTACGCAATCGGGGACATCAGGGTTGATATAGCGTACGGCGAAAATGACAAGAGGATAATAACAATAGAAGGGATAGATGAGAAAAATTGGGATTATAACCAGGCCGGGTAAGGGCGAGGCCATTGATGTATTAAAGGAGCTGATACCCTGGCTTAACGGACATGGCTGCGAGGTGTATGTTGACACAGATACATCGCTGCGGTTAGGAATTGTAAAAACATATTTCAGGGAATGCCCGCGTGAGG
>JADFXO010000554.1 GCA_015233485.1 Nitrospirota bacterium | reverse complement strand
GATAACTTGCCCTGTATAAGCGCAAATAAACAACAACTCCAACAAGTTTTCCTCAACATAATAAGTAACAGCCGATACGCACTTAACGAGAAATATAATGGCAAACACAAGGGCAAAATCCTCAAAATAACCTGTGAAGAGTTAAAAACTGATGAAACTCCATACCTGCGGCTGAAGTTCATTGACTACGGAATGGGAGTATCTCCAAACATTTTAGAAAAGGTGAAGGAACCGTTTTTTTCCACCAAACCCGTAGGCAAGGGAACAGGGTTGGGACTTAGCATCAGCCACGGTATTATAGACGACCATCACGGTAAACTTTATGTTGAGAGTCTGGAGGGGCACCATACCTGCGTGACAATAGAACTTCCTGTAGCGACAGAAGAGGGATAATGGCAAAAATTATAGTAGTTGACGATGAATATTGGATAAGAAACACCTTTAAGGATTTTCTGGAAGAGGCTGGATATAACGTGTTTACTACCGGAGATTACAGTGAAGCCATAAGTATGATTGCCGATAATGATTTCGATCTGGTAATTGTTGATATAGTACTTGGCGGCTATTCCGGTATAGATCTCTTAAGGGAAATCAAAGCGGGAACGCCAGCCAGTCTGGTAGTCATGATAACAGGCTATCCGGAAATAGAGACCGCCTCGGAGGCTGTGCGCCTCGGCGCTTTTGACTACATCACCAAACCGGTTAGAAAAGACGCCCTTTTACGCGTTGTCAATGCCGCACTATCTTACAAATCTCTCGTTGACGAAAAAGAAAAATACCGTATGCACCTTGAGGCCATATTCAGAAGCGTAAATGTCGGGATTATAACCGTTAATACAGAGATGCACATCGTTTCGTTCAACGGGGCGGCGACTAAGATATGCGGATTTACTGATACCGCACAACTGGAAAATGATTTATTGTACTCACATGAGAGCCAATGCAGTAAAAGATGCTTTTTTACTCTCAGGGAGACAATCCAGACAAAGAAGTCATACGACATTTATCGCCTTGAGTGTAAACATAAACTCAAATCAGGGCAAGTGGTAAACATTACCACATATCCCATGTTAGACGAACAGGAGGGTTTCAGCGGCGGAGTTATGATTGTTCAGGATGAGACCAGTCTTGCCGAACTGGAAATGCAAATTGGCCATCCGAGGAAGTACCACAACATTATAGGACAAAGCGAAAGAATGCAAAATATCTATTCATTGATAGAAACCCTTTCTAACCTTAAAACGACCGTACTTATCACCGGAGAAAGCGGAACCGGTAAGGAATTGATAGCGGAGGCAATACATTTCAGAGGGCAGCGCAGTAATAAGCCTCTTGTTAAGGTCAACTGTTCTGCCATCTCGGAACATCTTCTGGAGAGCGAACTCTTCGGCCACGTCAAAGGCGCTTTTACTGATGCAATCAGTGACAGTACCGGCAGATTTCAGAAGGCCGACGGTGGAACAATCTTTCTCGATGAAATCGGGGACATTACAGCGGCCACCCAGCTAAAACTCATGAGAGTATTGCAGGAAATGGAATTTGAAAAGGTCGGAAACTCTACTACCATTAAGGTTGACGTAAGGGTAATAGCGGCAACCAACCAGTGTCTTAAGGAGAAAATCAAACGCGGACAGTTCAGAAAGGACCTCTACTACCGTTTGCGGGTTGTGGAAATAAACCTTCCATCTCTCAGGGACAGGAAAGAGGACATCCCTCTTTTAGTGGAACATTTCCTTGCAAAATTCAACAGAGATTTCAAAAAAGAGATACATTCCGTGTCCACAGACGTAATGAGAGCCTTTATGCACTACCCATGGCCGGGAAATATCAGGGAAATGGAACACGCCATAGAACACGCCTTTGTCTTATGCAATCAAAGAATTATAACTTTAGACGATCTCCCTGAGGAATTCAGAGACATAGTATCCGGTAATATCAGGCAGGAACATGAGCCTCAAATAATCAGGCTCACTCTGAAAAATACAAGATGGAATAAATCCAAAACTGCCCGGATTTTGGGTATCGACCGTAAAACGCTCTATAACAAAATGAGATTATACGGCATTAAAAAAGACGATTAGACTACTGTAGAACTGTAGAACTTCCCAATTATAAGGGTTCCCCATTTTAAT
>JADFXO010000553.1 GCA_015233485.1 Nitrospirota bacterium | reverse complement strand
CTGCCAAACAAATAATAATATTAATGTTTTTGTTACAATAGAATACATTACATTTAAGGAGGAATCATAGTATGGAAAACAGTCAGGTAACAGTTATGGCGTTAATAAAGGCAAAAGATGGGATGGTGGACGTGGTAAAAAAAGAGCTTCTGTCCTGGGTTGAGAACACCCGCAAGGAAAGCGGCTGTATCGCATATGACCTTCACCAGTCAAAGGAAATCCCGGGCTATTTTATGTTCTACGAAATATGGGCAAGCTCTGAGGCCCTCGACAAACACATAGCAATGCCCTATATTCAGGACATAACCAAGAAATCGGCGGAGATATTTGCCGAGCCGATACAGGTGACGTTGTGGAGGAAAGAGAGTTGACGCCTAAAAGTGGATAAAGGAGGGCTGAGAATTGATAATTTCGCATATTAAACTTAAAAACTGGAAAAATTTCACAGATGTGGATATCGACCTGAAAGATAGAATGTTTCTTGTTGGACCAAACGCATCAGGGAAGTCAAACCTGATTGATGCGTTCAGATTTTTACGCGATATAGCCAAAGACGGCGGCGGACTTCAGCAAGCAATAACCGACAGGGGTGGAATTTCTAAAATAAGGTGTTTGTCGGATAGAGGAAATACTGAAATAACTATCAAGATACATCTTTCAGAAGTCGGTTCTCCTAATCCAAAATGGAAATATGAAATTGTCATAGATAATAAAACAGTACAGGACAAGTATATCCTAAGGCATGAAAGGGTATGGAAAGGTGAAGAACTAATAGTTGATCGTCCTAATGAGAAAGATAAAAAGAACGATAAATTCCTCGAACAGACTTTTCTTGAACAGAAAAACGCAAGTGAGGAATTCTGGGATATTGTTGAATACTTGGAAAAAATACACTACCAACATTTACTTCCCCAGTTTTTACAATATCCACAAGCCTTCTCAGGGTCAGAGTTGTCAGGAGACCCTTTTGGCAGAGGTTTTCTGGAAAGGCTTTCCAAGACGCCAGAAAAAACACGAAAATCCAGGCTGAATAAAATCGATAAGGCTTTGCGAATCGCAGCACCTCAACTGAAGGAATTGCGTTATAGTAACGAAACCGGCAACCCTCATCTTGAGGCAAAATGTATACATTGGAGGGCTAACGCCGCCAGACAGAACGAAAAACAGTTTTCTGACGGTACACTTAGAATGATTGGTATGTTATGGGCTTTACTGGAAGGAGACGGCCTTTTACTTTTGGAAGAGCCTGAGTTGTCTCTGAATGCCGGTATTATCGCCAAATTGCCGGTTATCATTTATAAAATACAGAAACAAAAAAAACGGCAGGTTATTATGACAACCCACAGCGTCAATCTTCTTCAAGATACTGGTATTTCTCCACATGAAATCGTAATTTTGGAGCCTGATGAAAATGGGACTAAATGTATCGCTGCCTCCAGTATTTCCAAAATTAACGCAATGATAGATGGTGGTATGACTCTGGCAGATGCCATTATACCAATGACTTTTCCAAGAGATACAGAAAAAATCATATCAGTATTATACTATTTATGATATATATAGATATAGTTTATGAAGATGAACTCAGTGGGACGGTAATAAGAAAATTGCTCAAACACCATAATAAATTCTCTATTGGAAACTCTTATCCTAAGTGCGGGGTTACCAAAATTAAGAAAAAAATCAAAGGCTATAACAATGCCTCTATATACACACCATATTTTGTTCTTACCGACCTTGATACAAAGAAATGCGCGTCTGAATTAATCAAAGAATGGATTGATTTCCCAAAACATCCAAATCTTATTTTCAGGGTTGCTGTCAGAGAAGTCGAGGCATGGGTACTTGCGGACAGGAAAGGTTTTTCGTCTTTTGCATCGGTAAATATAACGAAGATTCCCCCTAAACCAGATGAAATAGCAGACCCTAAGCTAAAACTGTTGGAGATTATAAGAAAATCAAAAAAGAGGGCATTAAAAGAGGATATTCTGCCAAGATACGATGGGGACAGGATAGGCCCTAATTAGTAACCGTTCACCCACCTTAACCCATTGATTATAAAGGATAATTTGTTTATATCAAAATACACCCCAAAACCAGAAAAGTCTTTAAAATCAAGCAGTTATACCAAATAACGTTGTTGGCAATCCAAT
>JADFXO010000552.1 GCA_015233485.1 Nitrospirota bacterium | reverse complement strand
TTTCTAAAATAAAGGATGCTAATGAAAGGCTTCTCTTTCTTGTTTGTTCGCTTTTTCCGTCAGGACTTAAAAAAGAAGATGCTCTTAAAATTATTCCTGAGCTTAAAGATGACGACATTAAATCACTTACTTTTAAATCTCTAATACCAAAGAATGATGGCAACACTTTCAACATGCTTGCTCCAATACGAAACTATGCCTATGGAATGTTTAAGAAAATGATTGACGAAAATGAAATAGACATAGGTATAGTGGCACAATGGATAAATTCATCTGTCGAGAAATCTCTGGAATACTATAATACGACTCACGGGACTGGCAAGAGAAATATTAAAGAGTTGATTAATGAACTTCCTGATATGTTTAGGGTTTTAGATTACCTGATTTCAAAATCAGAAAAAGATAATCTGTATAACATACTTTATAATTTAGTTAATTTTTTATTATTTATGGGAATAACAGATAATATTATATCTTTTTTAGAAAAAGCAAGGCAAGACGCGCAAAGCACTAGAGACCTTTCAGTTGAGGCTAAGTACATTATAATGATTGGCGAAATTCATTTAAGAGAATCGAGAAACAAAGACGCTATGCAGTGTTTCAATGATGCATTGCCTCTATTCAAACAGGTTGGGAATATTTTAGGTGAGGCTAATTGTATTATGAGGATTGGTGACATTCATTTCTACGAATCAAGAAATAAAGACGCTATGAATTCTTACAAAGAAGCGCTGTCTATATACAAACGGGTTGGGGATGTTTCAGGTGAAGCCAGCTGTATTAGTGGTATTGGCGATATTCATCTCCGCGAATCAAGAAACAAAGACGCAATGAAGTCATACAATAACGCACTGTCTCTATACAAGCAGGTTGGGAATATTTTAGGTGAGGCTAACTGCATTAAGGGAATGGGGTTTTGTTTAATAAGAAATAATCATACAGACGCAGGGATAAAAGTAGTATTTAACGCTATTGAGCTTTATGAAAAAATAAACGATAAATATTCAATGGTAGAGGCTTATAAAAACCTTGGCAAGACCCTTGTAGGCAAAGAAGGATATCAGGAAAAAGCCATGGAATATAAAAAGATAGGAGAGGAGATTTTAAAAAATATTGAACGGACAGGGCAGTAGTTGGGTGTGTGTGGTTTAGTCATTCATTGAGAATTGCCGGTTCTTCGAATATTACTCAAATATATCCTTGACATTGATTTCAAGTCCTTCTATGACTTTAGATGTAACCACGCCTTCAAGCGCCGCAAAGGAATGCAGCTTGTACTTACCACCTTCTATGGTTAATATCTCCACAGTCATAAACTCAGGCAGGATTATCCAGTACTCCGGTACTCTGTATCTCTCATAAATTGCCCTCTTAACGGCAGTATCCATTTCGTAACTGCCGGGGGAAATTATCTCACAAACCATATCCGGCACACCGCGTATCCAGTCCTGCGCTATTCCCGCGTTTTCCTTTCTAATGAAACTCCCCGCCGCAAGCAGCGGGGTATCAACATAAGGAAAGGAACCATCAGTTACGCCGCAAGCGGCGGGGAATAAAACCCCAAGAGATTTAAGGGACGATTCTGGACAAGCCGGAATGACGGAAAGGGACAAGAATGACAACAAACTAAGCAACTACCGCTTACTTATGATGTAGAACAAATTTATCGTGATGACAGAAGTGCTTGTACGTTGGAATCCTGTGTCTGTCTCGGCCCTGTAGCCACTCCAAATTATCAGTGCCGATATGTTATACTGAAATATGGAACTAACCAATATCGTGAACGCGGTTAAAGAAATAGGATTTGTTCCGGTGTTGGTTATCCTTATGCTTTTGTTTCAGTTCAGGACTATCGTTAGGCTTGAAAAGTATAACGAAATGCTTGTAAAGCATATCCTCAAAATGAAAGGGGGTCAACAAAATGGAAATAAAGACGGCAGTAGAGATATTCCTTACGATAGTAGTATTACTGATAGCAATAATGACTGAAAAAAGGGTCTCCGAAACCGAGAAACATATTAGAGAACTTCTCGGCAATAAATAGCCGCTTTTTTGCCAATGAGTCAGGGGAAAAGCGGACAGGTCAGTTTTTAGTTTTCAGTCTGAAAGGCAGCTACCTCAGCAGCCGCGCTATTGTTGACGCCGTCTCCTGCA
>JADFXO010000551.1 GCA_015233485.1 Nitrospirota bacterium | reverse complement strand
GCAGTCCCCGGGCAATAACCCAATATCGCAATAGCCGCGCCAAACATCAGCCCTCCTATTATCTGAGGCACTATCACGGTCTTTGGCACGTGAAGCTCGAAAACGCTCGCGTCTTTAAATATAAAAATCATCAAAACTGATACCATCAAAATAGGCGTACCCACACGAAACACCGTAAAATCCTGTAGCCTGAATAGACCGCTTACGATGTCATATTTGCAGAGACGGGACTTTTGCAAAACGACGCCGAACAGTAAACCAAGTATGAGTCCGCCATAGAGGCTCGTCGGCCCCTTGACCGCCTCAATCGTGCCGGCGTCAAATGTCTGGGCTAATCTGCCAACTAATTCCTTAATCGTAATCAACTCTACCATATCAGTCCTTCCTTACCGCTATAACCCTTGTCCTGTAAAATAAAAACGTAGTAACTACGCCGCCTACCCATAATGACATCATAAAAATAAACCCCGCCGGGGCCAATTGCACCACCCCTGAAATCAGAAGTCCGCTGACACAGCCACCGGCTATTCTTGCCGCAAATCCCATCACTACACCGGCGGCAAAGGCCCAAAACCACCTCTTCGCAACCGACTTGCCCTTAGAGAAACTCCACAGATATGGCACGAAATTCAGCTTAAAATCCCCCGAATACCTTGACGACAAAAAACTGCCTATCGTAGTTCCCAGTATCAGGGCCATCGTCCAGTCTATCACGGGTTCATAAATCCCCCAGTAGCTTACCTTCTCGGCATGGACAGGATATATGAGCGACTCGCACATCGAACCCATCGCCGTAAAACCCCTCGTTATCCCCAAAGGCCTGTCAGACAGATAGAATGACAGCACTTCCACCAGAGCAAAGGCTATCCCCGCCGGAATAGGCCACCACCTTTTAGGTTTACACGTGGCAATAAAAAACAGCGACCCTAAAAGCGGCCAGCCGCTGTTTAAAAAAACCGTAAACGCAAAACCGAGTATCAGTACCGACCACCATCTCGGCCTTACCACAAGGACTATAGACAATGCGACCATCAACGGCCAGCCGCTCTTTATAACAATCGATATTACCGCACACGCCGCCATGACTATGGCACCCAAGGCAAGACTGGCACTCGGCTGCATTGGCACTTTCATCTAAAACTTACCCCTTTAAGCCTATATTTTTTATGTCTCAAATATGCCCCAAACTAACTTCGCGGCACAGAAGATACATCAGTGTCTTCACACCCACGTTATGACCATGATAAAACCTCAGGGCGGACACCTTCTGCCCGCCCGCGGCTTGAGTCAAAAGCTGCCACTACTACCATTTAACTATTGGCAAGTTGTCTTTGTCCTTAAATGACCCTAAAGAAATCATAACCAAATCGACGAAATACCATAAACCAAAACCACCCATCGTCAACATCATTACAATTCCAGTACCGACCTTATTACAATAGAACCTGTGTCCGCCTAACCATCCCGTCAGAAAACACAGTATCAGAGCTATCATGCGGCTCTTTGGGGATTCATCCGTAAGAGTCTTTCCTTCTGACATTTTCTCACCTCCCATTAGTAAAGTTTATCCGGCAAGAGTCTATTCGCCCGACACAAGTGTACACTGCCGCGTATAGGTGCCGAATATGCTGAGATTTTCTTTATTAACCGTATAGACGTTTTTGATGCCGCCATCTTTCATAGCCGTCTCAATGCTGCCGTTGCCGATTGAAATCGCCCCGAAAAACGAATGAATACATCCCCTTCCCGCCTTCGTCCCGCTTTGAGCCGTTCCCATACTCACCGGCATTGTGGTGTCAGTATAGACCCAGCCTACCGGCCCGTCGGCCACAAAACCGCAGCCAGCCAGAAATAGGAGCATCATGGCAATTATGGCGATTAATGTCACCATCCTCACGATACGCTTCGCTGTCATAATATCAATACCTCCATAGTAAAATGATTAACTGAATCACGTTGGTGTTAATAATATACCAAAATCTTCATTTTGTCAATTGCTTTTGCCAGTCCTTCAGATTTAGGCAGATTCAGGCAATTAATTAATGCCACTGCCGCAAACACTCTGACTGCATTCCGGTATTTTTTACCATGCTAAAACCAGAATTCAGGATACCTGCGGCTGCCGGGTATGTTATTGACGATAAGGGCAACGAT
>JADFXO010000550.1:1168-2156 GCA_015233485.1 Nitrospirota bacterium | reverse complement strand
CTATGCTAAGATGATAGAAATATTATTAGGTGTCATGCCTGAAAATAATCTGTCAATACTGCTTAGTTTATACGCCAAACACTTTTCAGATAATGTCGACAACAATATCGTTTCCTCGTCGAAACTTAAAGAGATTCGCAGCCTGATTGAATTTGCCTATGGCGCTATTTTCTACTATTCAGGACTGATGCTCTCTGCCGCCATTATAAACTCGGATAGGAATACTATAAGCCCTGACAAGACTATGATATTTTGCGCGGGCAATGGCTGGGGACATGTTGACTGGATATTTGGTTCTAAAAGCAAGTGTTTATCGAATGACAGTGCAACCGTATTCAAGAAGGTCTTCGCAACGGCATACGGTAAACCCATCACACTGACTATTGACAATAGTAGTCAAAGAAAGTTTGAGGTAGCAAAGGGTTTACTATTAGCTCCCGATTCTGTTATTAATAGAAATGATGTCGTTAATCAGGAAAGGCCTACAACGCCAGTTGCAGAAAACGAGGAAATAAGGGTTGGCTCATTGGCTAAAGATTTTATTTTAGGAGAAGAAGGCTTTTCGATACCCGGCTTTGACAAGTTATTTTCAGCCACTATCGGGAAAAATAACCAATTAATAGACGATTCCATGCCAACGGAATTTAAGAAATATGAGAATTTTGTTCATTCATTGACAAAGATCAGTGATGCCGTAAACCACAACAACGGCGCGATTCCAAGAAGTGGTGACATCATGCACAATGTGCAAAGTAAGTTAAGAGAGAATATGAATAACGATAAACTCGTAATTAAGGAACCACTGTTTATTACGATAGTAAAGGTTGCTATAAAAAAGGTGTGGGACATAGAGCTTTGGTAAAAAAATCACTTATAAGCCTCTTGGTAGTTGTCATTATTCTATTTATTGGCGCCGGGTTGTACCAATTGAACAATCCAGATGATGGAATGACCAAAAAGGCAAACGCGAAAAGTCCCGATACCAAAA
>JADFXO010000550.1:0-1118 GCA_015233485.1 Nitrospirota bacterium | reverse complement strand
GCACATCCAGTGCAGATAAGAAAAATCCACCAACGTCTGATGACACCAGAAAGGCATCGGGCACTGTTCCAGCTAATCCACAGGAAAAACCAACGTCGAAAGAAACGCCATCTAATCCAGAAAACCCAGAGGCTACCGCTACGCCAAGTAAAAAGGAGCATCTCAGCAATGACCCTACGGCTGATGCCAAAGTGGAACAAAACGCAAAGGGTAGTCCACCCTCACCCACGTCCGACACCAAAGCAGCCGAGGAGAAAACAAATCTGGAGCACAATGGAACGAACCATACATTGGTAGTATGGTTTTTAATCATTGTTGCTTTAATCTTTGTTGTAATATTATTTTTCATATATAGTCTTATAGTCCCGCGTAAAGATAGTACCAGTAAATCAGGCCATAAAAAACCCTCGGCAACGAAAAACGGTACAGAAGCAGATCAAAGCGCACCTGACTATAATTATAGTAATATATTAACTCAGATCAAAGCTTTGAACGCCACGATAAACACTATAAATCAACAACAAGGTAAAATTCTTACTGAATTTAATGTCCTTATGGCTGCTACAATGCTTAATAAAAAATCTATGGAAAAACAATGTCAACCTATGATAGTGTCCAAACCACCGGAAGATATTCCCAGAAAAAGCGAGCCTGAGATAGCGCGTCCTAAACAGCCACATTTAGATGAGGACGGGAAACTTGCACTTAAATCCAATATAAGATGCAGCATTATGTATGAAACACTTCCTACAGGTTACGTTCGAAGATCAGTTTTTTTACAACCTGACCCTAAAGGCAACTATCTGATAGTCCCTGATGAGAAAGGCAACACGGCCAAGTGCTATCCAATAGACATGGAACTAATAGACCCATACGACACAGATGTTTACAAGATTGAGAGAAGTCCAGGCAAACCATGGCAAATTATCACACCAGCAACTTGTAAAATAACAGATCCAAACAAATATACATCAATAACGCGGGGACACATCGTCGGCCCTACTAAGAAGTAAGCCTGCTCACGCAACTATGCTGCCCCCGCTGTGCCGGTTTACGGCATGAAGCCCATTACCACTTCAACTGTCTTTTTAGCAGTTTGTCGTAGAATTTTCTTGTCA
>JADFXO010000054.1 GCA_015233485.1 Nitrospirota bacterium | reverse complement strand
AGTGCGCCGATAAAATGCCCACTTTCTCTCCTACGTTACTCCATGTAAAACGCCCTTTTGATAGCCGCTTCTGACACAACCAGAACCCTTGTCCATCGTAGGTCAATATCTTTATCGAGGTACTCCGGCGGTTACGAAACACAAACACATACCCCGAATATGGTTCCGACTTCATTACATCCCGGCTCAATTTGCATAAACCATCTATGCCTTTGCGAAAACCCACCGCATCTACCGCTAACAATATTCTCATCTGCGGCGTAAGCTGGAGCATCAGTTATTACCACAGAAAGTCTTCCCTATTCCCAATATTTCTTGGGCTCCTTCACCAGTACAACATATTTTTAGCCTTGAACCGTCAGCCTTCTCTATTTCTACTACACAACGGGCAGGAGAAAGCATCTGGCCTAAACCTATCTCCATAAATGGTGTTTCTACTTGAGATTGTTTACCGCCAACTCTTTGCCTCAATTTTGCGTAACTGATACGAAGAACTCTCGATACCTGGTTAACGGAATATCGTGTCGTTAAACTAACAGCAGCGTCCCACAAATCACCTGGGATTGGCTCACGTTTACTCTTGGTTAATCTCCATTGATTGAATCGAGCTAGAACCTATTTCAAATCAGCCTCTAAAACTACTTCCTTGCTTTCCATCGGTTATCCTCCTACAACATTGATAACCGATTATACACCCATTACTTTCTTATTCCAAGCAAGCTTACCGGAAGGACGCCGACGGTGTGGGAGGCTTGCTTATTTTCGGTTCTTTGTCAAGTAATGACAGTTCCCTTTGTATGTACTCTAAATCATCAGTTAACTTCCTACGTTCAGCATCGATTTCTTGTATTCTATCTTTAATTTTTGAGATAATTCTTATAATTGTTTCTCTATCGTGCATGACTTTATTAGGTTCCTGCTACCGATAAATATATGAAAGGCCTCCCGTCATTGTCAATGTTCTTCAATTGATTAGATTCAGTGATATGTCTATGAATCTGCTCCAGAACCAACGGCTAATCTCAACGGTATTCGCAATATCTCTCAAGAAGATAAGTCAATTATCCACGTTATACCATATAAACATATTATTTGGCCGTCGAATCCTTAGTGGCGGCAGATGTTGGAGTTTTAGGCCTTCTTTTACCCTTGCTCGCAGTATTATAAGATCTCTTCGACTTAATAACGCCCATTGAACCAAGAAAGGCTTTCAAAGCGTTGCTCTCATTTCGTAAAGCCGCTATCTCTGCATTCTTAGTACTAATGATAGCATCAATCTCATTATAACGAGCCTCTGCTGCTTCCAGTAAAGAATTTGTGGTGTCAGCCATGTTTTTTCTCCTTGTTTAAAATAACAACTGTAACTATAATATCGGAATCTGAAGAAATATTTCAATCTACCACTGGAGGGTATATAACAAAAGCTGAGTTGATTACCGCTGTTATGAAAGCGACGGATACTAAAAGGGCGGATATTGAAAAAACGTTGGAAATAATTATCACCTGTATATAGGAGCAGATGCAGAAGCCTATCAAAGCCTGAACATACTCACACCGGATACTGGCATTCACTATCCCCGCCAAACGAATCATACGTTTTACCGGCACCAAAGGCGAAAAGAAGAACCGCTATTCACCACTTCATTACCGTACTGTTACACCAAATACCAAGACTATAGTTCCAATATACCTGTTACTATATCATAAGTATATGCTTATTTATACTTCGTATTCTCTAATTAACTTGCTCAATAAGAATCCCCACAAGTATAAATCCATGTTTCCTTTATTATTCCAGCACTTATAGTATCCATCATATAAGATTCATTGTAGGGTATGGATATTGCTTTATGTATAGCATGAATAAATTACGAAATATTCACAGTAAAAGAAACCACCTAATAGTAATAAAATATAAAGGATTGCAATTTAGTAATGGCGGATGGAACTGAATCCTATGTTAAAAACGAACCCGTAAGCT
The DNA here is from genome assembly GCA_015233485.1 of Nitrospirota bacterium. Taxonomy (GTDB): domain Bacteria; phylum Nitrospirota; class Thermodesulfovibrionia; order Thermodesulfovibrionales; family Magnetobacteriaceae; genus Magnetominusculus. Next base: position 14,680 of record JADFXO010000054.1, on the reverse strand, counting down.
AAGGAGCAAAAATGGTCGTACAAGAGGTCGCAATCAAAGACATAGTATTTCGGAAGGACTTGTATCCGAGGCGTGAAGTGGACAACAAGTTAATCGAGAAGTACCAGCCAATAATTGAAATATTACCGCCTATAAAAATCAGTCAGAATTCTATCCTGATTGATGGTAGACATCGATGGTTCGCACACGAACGAGCTGGTAAAACAACGATTAAGGCCGAGATTATCGAAACTGAAAGTGATGCTCAGATTGAAATTTTGGCATATGAGATGAACTCCCTACATGGCAAACAGTTAAGTAACGACGAGAAGCGGCTGTTTGCTGTTAAAAGGTGCGACACATTATCAATCGCCGAAATTGCACGTATCCTATCAGTGTCGCAGCGGACCGTACGTGATTGGACTCATTCAAAGCGCAGAGAGCTTGAAGAATATAGAAACGAGCTTATCTTCGCTGATTATCTTAGGGCATGGAATACGCAAGAGGACATATCGGAAAAGTATAGACTACCGCGCCAAACCGTATCAGACATAATCAGAAAAAAAGCCGAAAATGGCAAGATTGCCGAATCCGGCGAAATTTCAAATTTTAAACCGTTCTTATACTCGATATGGAATTTAGCGAAAGGAGACGAGACAGAGCACTTTGGTGCCTTTCCAAAAGTATACCTGGAAAATCTACTGTATTATCATACTCAGCCGATGTCAATTGTTTATGATCCTTTTTCTGGAAATGGAACAACCGTTGACGTCTGCAAAGCAATGTGTCGTAGATATTATTGCTCCGATCGAATAGTAAAGCCGGGTAGAGAAGATGATATAAGGAGCTGGGACATAAAAAATGGCTTACAACCAGACCTACAATTACCAGACTTAGCCTTTATAGACCCGCCATACTGGAAGCAGGCTGAAGGCATGTACTCCTCCGAAAAGGATTGTTTGGGAAATATGTCGTTAGAAAATTTTTATTTAACCCTTGATCGCCTGCTGAAAGAGCTTACCAACCGTAAAGTGAAGCGCATCGCAATAGTCATCCAACCAACACAATTCAAGAATGATATGATTTTCGAGGACCACATCTTTCACTTTGCTCAAGTGCTGCTCGGTAAATATACTATAGAAATGCGCTATATTTTACCATATTCTACAGAACAATACAACGCTCAAATGGTAGAAAAAGGGAAAGAAAATAAGATTTGCCTTGGTTTACATCGCGACTTAGTCGTATTCAAGCACGTTTGATGTGAGCGTTTCACTATCGAAGAAAGAGCAGCAGGATTTATGTAGCAATAACATTCCAGATGGGTAACCGGTACGATAAAGGATGTTTGTCCAGCCACACACTAATACTAATGCTGCATTTACAGACTTTCTATCTGAATTAGGCTTTGGAAAAAGCTTATTTAAGGGTATCTTCCTAGTCATATATCGAGCGAATTATGATGAAAATACAACGATTGACTGAATCATCATCTAAAGGAGGATTTATACGGTAGTAAGAATAATCTTCATAATTCTTTTACTGATGTTTGCCGACAGTAATATTACAATAACTGGCAAACGCTTTTAAATTTACTAAAATGTAAAGTTGAGATGAGTTTCTACAACAATAGATACGAATAGCAGTGCTGTACTGTACTGCTGTTGTTGACGCCACTGCTTTACAACCTAAATGGACACTATAAGGAATATGAACAATCTCGACTCATAGTGTACCATGAAAGCAACAGTTACAAAAATTGCACTTGACGCACTATAATTATGAGAAAGTCAAGTATTATTAATATTTACACATGCCAGCGCAGAGGCGATTAGAAATATAATTTAGGGATAATCCTCAGGGCTATTGACACAGTTCAATTGTTTCATCTGATTAAGAACGTTCACAGTTCCTATTTGAGTCTAAAGAAGATTGCATCATTCATGCTTAATTCTTAACGAATATTTCAGCAAACAAACAGCATAGGGCTTCCATAAAGTAAAATAAGTTTTATGATAATCACAGAATTTGAACCAAATACATCAGAAGATGAATGATATAAATATCATAATTAGTCAAGCATTTATATTAAAGATAAAATTTAGAAAGCGGTGAGTACTATAGTTTTAAACAAAAGTCAAGCATTATTGAGTTCTACACCTGAAGGTAAAGCAAATAAAATATTTTTGAGAAATTATTAAAAGAGCTATTGACAGTGTATTTTTGATCTGATATGCTCCCTTTAAAGGTACATTTAAGTGAATTTATATTTTATATAAATTAGTTTTAAATAAAGCATAGGAGTAAACTAACAATGGAAAGTCAGCATGAAGTAAATGGTTCAGCTACCTACGAAGAAATACAAATTCGAGTTCCCGTAGGAAATTTGTTACAGGGTATTACCGTCTTATTTCAACCAACGGCAAAAGACGGATATACACTATATGGGAAGAAAGATGGACGAACTAATATTTTAACGCACACTGGAATAGCTGTTGAGCCTTACATAAGACAGCATCGCAATCAAGGCTTTGAAACTAACAACTACAGAGAACAATACTGGAGTGAAGTTCTTTATGAACACAGTCAAACCAAGAACAGAACACAAGTAGCCTGGAATCAGCATTATATATGGTTAACATTCAGGCCTCAAAGAACAACGATAACGGAAATAGAAATGATATCGATGCTACACGCAGTACTTGACTCCTGGAAATACAGTGGCAGCGAGAGACTCTCTCGCAAATAATGATGTGCCCCCGTCTACAATCGTGGAGGGAGGAGAGCATCGAGTTTCATGTGGAGTTTTGGCTGAAGCCATAGATGATAGACTGGATGACAATGAATTCGGCAAAGTCATGGCAGCTCTTGAGTCTATATGGCGCTCTTGCCCCGAAGACCTTCCAGCAGATCTCTCCAAGGAGCACGATTATTACTTAATCGGCACAGAAGGATGATATTTGCTGATACTTCGGCTCTACTCGCTCTTTTTAACCCTAATGATCTTTTTCACGCAAGCGCCCTAAAGTGGTTTGAGAGTAACCGTCCCATACTTGTTATGACTGATTACATCGTAGATGAGTTATTGAGTTTGGCTTTGCGCCGGGGAAAGAAGCAATTTGCATTAGAGATAAGTAATAAAGTGCGTGAACTCTTTTCAGCAAATATCAACAATATCACTAAGGAAGACTTTAATGAGGCTTGGGATGTCTTTAATCGCAACCTGAATGAAGGTTGGAGTTTTACGGATTGCACCAGCTATGTCTTTATAAAACGCACAGGTATAAAGACTGCATTTGCTTTTGATAAGCATTTTGAAGATTTTCAGATTGTTTGTCGCCAACCCGATATTTGATTAAAACAAATGACTTATTACCTTTACTCGCCTTACACAGTGCATTTCTTTTACGAATAGCCTTCTGTTAATAAACAGGGATCTCATAATTGTGGATAATTTCGTATATTGTCAGATATTTTATCTCTTGAGTGTGCGATAATTTCAAAAATATTAATTTATTAGTTGTATTATCAGCCTATCTCTGGGTAAATTTTAAAGATATATATGTCTTGTTTCTTTTTTTATACATCCTTTCTAAAACAGGAACATTAATATCACAATAATCATAAATCCGTATATCGGTTTTTCCTTCAGATTGACGGTTAAGTCTCCCAGCATATTGAACGACCTTGCCTTTAAATGAAATTGGCATCGTAAGAAAGAGAGTATCAAGACGTGGAACGTCAAATCCTTCACCGATATACGAACCGGTTGCGATAATAAGGCTCTTATTATATTTAGATACATTATTAAGTCTCGTTTTCATTTCCTTCTTTTCTTTTTGTTTCATGCTTCCGTGCATAACTACTATGTTTTCAACGAAACCTTGAAATAGTCCCCTTAATATTTCCATGTGCTCTATTCGTTCAGTAAGCAAAAGCGGGACACGTCCCTCGGCTAAAGCATCAATAACGTCATTGGCAATCATACGGTTACGTACCTCATCGTTAATCAGCTGACTCCATAACGAATGGATTGATTCTTTCTCAGAGACAGCGCAGGTAAAACTAGTTTGCCTGACTATTAGATTCCGTTTCAAAGGAAATTCTTCTTTCCTGGTGTTCATCTTATAACGAACTGGTCCACACTGCATTAACACAATCGGTTGGTGTCCATCTCGTCTTTCTATCGTAGCGGTCAATCCAGTGACATATTTTGCATTAGCCTCTTTAATCACTCGCTCGAAGGAAATCGCCGGAATATGATGACATTCGTCTACAATTACATATCCATAGTCTTTAACTCTTGTATCCACATCACCCTTTCTCTCAAGCGTTTGGATCATGGCAACGTCAATAATATTGGATTGTTTATCCTTTCCTCCACCGATCTGTCCTATTTCTGACGATGATATTTCAAGAAAGGTTTCTATTTGATTGAACCACTGTTCGAGGAGCGGTTTGCGATGGACAAGTATAAGGGTATTGGTTCTTCTTTCCGCCATTAAACTGATACCTATCACCGTTTTACCACTACCAGGGGGAGCCACTAATATCCCGGTGTCATGCTTTAGCAGTTCTCTACAGGCTTTTTCCTGTTCAATTTTAAGTTTACCAATAAATGCGAACATCAGAGTTTGAGGATATCTTTTATCCTGAATCTCGTATGAAATACAGTTGTCTGATAGAAGGCATAATAAATCGTCTATACATCCACGAGGTATAATGAGATATTCCGGTATTTCCTCTGCACAGCTAATTATTGGCGGAATCCTTGCTGTTGATAACCGCATACTTTGTTTTTTATAAAACTCTGGATTTTTAAAGGCAGCAAGCCTCTTTATTTCCGCAAGGAGTTGAGATGGTAGATTTTCTTTCTTTAAATATATTTGATTTGCAATCGTTATGGTAATTCTCTCTGGAACAAAGCATGAAAGTCTCGCATGACGTTTTTGTAAGGACATAGAGACTTCCCATGGCGCTTTGTCTTCACTCTCATTCTTATCCGTCAAACTTATAGAATTTCTTTTAGTAAATTCCTTCACAAAGGTCGAAATTTCATGGCTCGTTATTTTTCTTACATTTTTAAGATAATTCCATTGATCAGGATAAGGACTAAAATCGTCATCAATAAAGACACTGTTTTGTTTTAGCATTGGATACTTCTGAAGCGGCAGTGCTATAAGATTTCCGAATCCGCCTCTTGGAAGCGTATCCTGATTTGGAAAGAGCCTGTCATAACTCTCCATAACAAGCTGATATCGACAGTTCATCGTTTCAGTTATTAATATGCTTCCCATTTGCCTTGCATCCCTAGCTGGGACAGGTTCAGAAAAAAATATCCATACATGTCCACCATTACCGGACCGTGAACGTTCAATAGAAGCGGGTATATGGTTATCTTTGCAAGTCTTTATAAATACAGTAATATCATCCTGCCAGTCATGTTCGTCAAAATCAATAGCAAGAAAGTGGCATGTATCGTCTGGAAGTAAAGGGTAGACTCCTATCGTTATGTCGCCCTTTAGATGTCTTTGTATTACGTTATCATCCAAAATAGCATATAAACGGTTATCGCACTTACTACATTTAATCGCAGGCTTTCGGCAAACACCTCTTTTCCATTCATTATTACAGACGGGACTGTATCCATGTTTTTCATTATTCTTGCTAACCCACAATTTAGGATATACGTCTTCTCTCCCCTTAAACAATTGGCGAAAGAGCGATATATTCTCTATGAATGGCGATGTCGGATTTGACGACGGTGTGGGAGGCTTGCTTATTTTCGGTTCTTTGTCAAGTAATGACAGTTCCCTTTGTATGTACTCTAAATCATCAGTTAACTTCCTACGTTCAGCATCGATTTCTTGTATTCTATCTTTAATTTTTGAGATAATTCTTATAATTGTTTCTCTATCGTGCATGACTTTATTAGGTTCCTGCTACCGATAAATATATGAAAGGCCTCCCGTCATTGTCAATGTTCTTCAATTGATTAGATTCAGTGATATGTCTATGAATCTGCTCCAGAACCAACGGCTAATCTCAACGGTATTCGCAATATCTCTCAAGAAGATAAGTCAATTATCCACGTTATACCATATAAACATATTATTTGGCCGTCGAATCCTTAGTGGCGGCAGATGTTGGAGTTTTAGGCCTTCTTTTACCCTTGCTCGCAGTATTATAAGATCTCTTCGACTTAATAACGCCCATTGAACCAAGAAAGGCTTTCAAAGCGTTGCTCTCATTTCGTAAAGCCGCTATCTCTGCATTCTTAGTACTAATGATAGCATCAATCTCATTATAACGAGCCTCTGCTGCTTCCAGTAAAGAATTTGTGGTGTCAGCCATGTTTTTTCTCCTTGTTTAAAATAACAACTGTAACTATAATATCGGAATCTGAAGAAATATTTCAATCTACCACTGGAGGGTATATAACAAAAGCTGAGTTGATTACCGCTGTTATGAAAGCGACGGATACTAAAAGGGCGGATATTGAAAAAACGTTGGAAATAATTATCACCTGTATATAGGAGCAGATGCAGAAGCCTATCAAAGCCTGAACATACTCACACCGGATACTGGCATTCACTATCCCCGCCAAACGAATCATACGTTTTACCGGCACCAAAGGCGAAAAGAAGAACCGCTATTCACCACTTCATTACCGTACTGTTACACCAAATACCAAGACTATAGTTCCAATATACCTGTTACTATATCATAAGTATATGCTTATTTATACTTCGTATTCTCTAATTAACTTGCTCAATAAGAATCCCCACAAGTATAAATCCATGTTTCCTTTATTATTCCAGCACTTATAGTATCCATCATATAAGATTCATTGTAGGGTATGGATATTGCTTTATGTATAGCATGAATAAATTACGAAATATTCACAGTAAAAGAAACCACCTAATAGTAATAAAATATAAAGGATTGCAATTTAGTAATGGCGGATGGAACTGAATCCTATGTTAAAAACGAACCCGTAAGCTAAGGAGCAAAAATGGTCGTACAAGAGGTCGCAATCAAAGACATAGTATTTCGGAAGGACTTGTATCCGAGGCGTGAAGTGGACAACAAGTTAATCGAGAAGTACCAGCCAATAATTGAAATATTACCGCCTATAAAAATCAGTCAGAATTCTATCCTGATTGATGGTAGACATCGATGGTTCGCACACGAACGAGCTGGTAAAACAACGATTAAGGCCGAGATTATCGAAACTGAAAGTGATGCTCAGATTGAAATTTTGGCATATGAGATGAACTCCCTACATGGCAAACAGTTAAGTAACGACGAGAAGCGGCTGTTTGCTGTTAAAAGGTGCGACACATTATCAATCGCCGAAATTGCACGTATCCTATCAGTGTCGCAGCGGACCGTACGTGATTGGACTCATTCAAAGCGCAGAGAGCTTGAAGAATATAGAAACGAGCTTATCTTCGCTGATTATCTTAGGGCATGGAATACGCAAGAGGACATATCGGAAAAGTATAGACTACCGCGCCAAACCGTATCAGACATAATCAGAAAAAAAGCCGAAAATGGCAAGATTGCCGAATCCGGCGAAATTTCAAATTTTAAACCGTTCTTATACTCGATATGGAATTTAGCGAAAGGAGACGAGACAGAGCACTTTGGTGCCTTTCCAAAAGTATACCTGGAAAATCTACTGTATTATCATACTCAGCCGATGTCAATTGTTTATGATCCTTTTTCTGGAAATGGAACAACCGTTGACGTCTGCAAAGCAATGTGTCGTAGATATTATTGCTCCGATCGAATAGTAAAGCCGGGTAGAGAAGATGATATAAGGAGCTGGGACATAAAAAATGGCTTACAACCAGACCTACAATTACCAGACTTAGCCTTTATAGACCCGCCATACTGGAAGCAGGCTGAAGGCATGTACTCCTCCGAAAAGGATTGTTTGGGAAATATGTCGTTAGAAAATTTTTATTTAACCCTTGATCGCCTGCTGAAAGAGCTTACCAACCGTAAAGTGAAGCGCATCGCAATAGTCATCCAACCAACACAATTCAAGAATGATATGATTTTCGAGGACCACATCTTTCACTTTGCTCAAGTGCTGCTCGGTAAATATACTATAGAAATGCGCTATATTTTACCATATTCTACAGAACAATACAACGCTCAAATGGTAGAAAAAGGGAAAGAAAATAAGATTTGCCTTGGTTTACATCGCGACTTAGTCGTATTCAAGCACGTTTGATGTGAGCGTTTCACTATCGAAGAAAGAGCAGCAGGATTTATGTAGCAATAACATTCCAGATGGGTAACCGGTACGATAAAGGATGTTTGTCCAGCCACACACTAATACTAATGCTGCATTTACAGACTTTCTATCTGAATTAGGCTTTGGAAAAAGCTTATTTAAGGGTATCTTCCTAGTCATATATCGAGCGAATTATGATGAAAATACAACGATTGACTGAATCATCATCTAAAGGAGGATTTATACGGTAGTAAGAATAATCTTCATAATTCTTTTACTGATGTTTGCCGACAGTAATATTACAATAACTGGCAAACGCTTTTAAATTTACTAAAATGTAAAGTTGAGATGAGTTTCTACAACAATAGATACGAATAGCAGTGCTGTACTGTACTGCTGTTGTTGACGCCACTGCTTTACAACCTAAATGGACACTATAAGGAATATGAACAATCTCGACTCATAGTGTACCATGAAAGCAACAGTTACAAAAATTGCACTTGACGCACTATAATTATGAGAAAGTCAAGTATTATTAATATTTACACATGCCAGCGCAGAGGCGATTAGAAATATAATTTAGGGATAATCCTCAGGGCTATTGACACAGTTCAATTGTTTCATCTGATTAAGAACGTTCACAGTTCCTATTTGAGTCTAAAGAAGATTGCATCATTCATGCTTAATTCTTAACGAATATTTCAGCAAACAAACAGCATAGGGCTTCCATAAAGTAAAATAAGTTTTATGATAATCACAGAATTTGAACCAAATACATCAGAAGATGAATGATATAAATATCATAATTAGTCAAGCATTTATATTAAAGATAAAATTTAGAAAGCGGTGAGTACTATAGTTTTAAACAAAAGTCAAGCATTATTGAGTTCTACACCTGAAGGTAAAGCAAATAAAATATTTTTGAGAAATTATTAAAAGAGCTATTGACAGTGTATTTTTGATCTGATATGCTCCCTTTAAAGGTACATTTAAGTGAATTTATATTTTATATAAATTAGTTTTAAATAAAGCATAGGAGTAAACTAACAATGGAAAGTCAGCATGAAGTAAATGGTTCAGCTACCTACGAAGAAATACAAATTCGAGTTCCCGTAGGAAATTTGTTACAGGGTATTACCGTCTTATTTCAACCAACGGCAAAAGACGGATATACACTATATGGGAAGAAAGATGGACGAACTAATATTTTAACGCACACTGGAATAGCTGTTGAGCCTTACATAAGACAGCATCGCAATCAAGGCTTTGAAACTAACAACTACAGAGAACAATACTGGAGTGAAGTTCTTTATGAACACAGTCAAACCAAGAACAGAACACAAGTAGCCTGGAATCAGCATTATATATGGTTAACATTCAGGCCTCAAAGAACAACGATAACGGAAATAGAAATGATATCGATGCTACACGCAGTACTTGACAATTACGCACAACAATATAATTACTTCCTTAATACAACGGACGTATCTGGTCCAAATGACATGATTTCAGGCGATGCCCTTTACAAAACATCGTACGTTAAAAAAGTGATTGTACTGATCGAATTTATAAACAAATATGATGAGAATTGCAGATACTATTTGCACTTCAAAAAGATAGACTTGAAGACTTTGGGGGTAAACAAGCCAATCACTCTAGGCAGGTTCTTACCAATGCTTTTAACCAGAGAATATAACAGAGACCTATATTTGAATTAGACACTTTAATTATTCTTATTCATCTGATAGTACTGGGTCTTTATTTGTATTGAAGACTCATTACTATTAGAAACAGACGATGGATAATTTTCTTTAGAGTAAGACGAATAGTATTTGAGCCTTCTGGTAATAAACAGTTGCATGAATTGTATTTATATGTATGTCATGAAAACGGAAATCTTAAAAAGGAGAGTTTGACAAATGACCAGACTACAGCACGTGATTAGCTTTAGAGTAGATGATGAGCAGTATAAAATAATCACTCAGGCGGCTAAAAAAGATTATATTTGTGTGTCGGCAAAAGCAAGAGCCATTATATTAAAACATATTGATAAAGGCCCTACAGCAGAAATAAACAAATATAACTGAAGCAATCATATGACTATATAGCCTTAGAATTTATAGTTAATTAACAGGAATTCTACGATTGTTGTAGTATTTGCTGGTTTACATACAAGACAAATGATATGAAAAGTTTACATGATAAAAGTTGGCTAAGAATAAATGTGAAACCGTCTAACGACCAAATAGAAGTACGTGTTCCTCTTAGCAGCCTGTCGCCCAAAATAATTGATTTAACCACTCCACTGCAGCTCAATGATTATACTCTAAGTGGTAGGAAGGGCGACTCAAAGCCAATACCCGCAATCGGTGGCCTTTCAGTTGCACCATATCCCTGGTGGCCCTATAAGGTTAATGAATATGACTGTTTTCATAAAGAGAGATTTTGGAATTGCGTCTATTATCAGCATAAAAGTACTGGTAATCGCATTTATTTAGCTTGGAATTGGCACTATTTATGGCTTCGGTATAATCCTGCTATTTATTCGACCCTATCTCATTATGAAGTAGTCTCCGTCCTGAAAAGCGTAATTGACAATTTTTCTCTACAATATAACCACTGGTCTGATAAGTTAAATAAGGATAATTTTATGGTCATACCTTATCAAAAAGTCTGTGCTGATGCTCTTTATCAAGCGGCATACGTAAAGAAAATTGAAATCGCAATAGATGTTAACCTCGAAGATGCTGATATAGACACCTTTTTTTACCTTATGCAGACCAAGGAGGATCTGCATATCAGCTGGGTAAGGAAAGAGCCAACGATTATCTGTAAAGACGATAAAAAAAAGGTAGTACGTGATGACCGGTGTTTATTGCCGCAGATTCCAACTATTTATAGAGGAAGCCATAAATCAAGCTCTAAAACCGCCGAATATCTTTATGGTATAGAAACGACTCAAAGCACAAGAAAGAGAGTGGGTACAAAAAACAAGACACCGGATAAACAGGACGAGGGCTTCAACTCGTTTCTTGCCTCATTGGAGAAAGATATAAATGATGATGTCGAAGATAAATATGATAGCAACGCAAAGAATGCCTCTGAAGCTATAATTGCTGACGAAAGCGGCCTAATATATCGCCTGGAGAATCGGCTAACGGTACGTCGACTGAGAAAATTGGGTATAAGACATCCTGAACATCTCTCCACCTTTAATCCAGCAACTCTGTGGAATAGATATAAGTTTGAAGCGCCCGATTATGATAAAATCATATTGTTCTTGAAAGACAAGTACGACAACGATGCTACAGATACGTTTCTTCAGTCGATTAGATACTTGAGCGCATTTGAAATCAGAAAATTGCTGAAAGGCTACACACACGACCCAGCTAGATTTATGAAAGCAAAGCTACCAGAATTTGATAAAGTAGTTGTGGAGAAACTGACAGCATTAAGAAAAGTATATAGTAGTGAGGAAAATTACCAGTCTTATATTATACAGTGCCATTTCCTAAACACTCCTATTTCAACCACTAACACCACAGTTATACTATCTGACTCGAACAACTTGAACACTGATATCACTAATAGTAGTAACAGTATTACCGAAAATAAGAGCGAAACTCATACCAATAATCAAACCAATACCTGCACCAGCAATAAGAACTACACTGTTACTAACAGCAAAATTAATACCAACATCTCAATAACCAGTAACATAAATATGTTTATTTTGGTTAATAACAGCAACAGCACTCATATTCATAATAATTTCAGTAATGCTACTAAGACTATTACGAATAATAACAGATACCTGGACAACGTTATTGATACAATATTCACTGTTAAGGGTTCTGCTACTTCTTTTATAGGAATTTATTATCCAGATGCCATTAATGTGAATAGATTACCTATTAACGCGGAAGATTCTATCATAGAAGTTCTAATAGCGCATTTTACCGAATGTACAAATTGTAAGACTTACGCTTTGTATAATGCGAAAGTAGAATCTAAATGTAGAAGTCCCGGAATTATAGTATGAAGTATCTCAATATTACACATATAATCCAAAGAGATATCCTATTAGTATTTTAATAAATAAAATACTATTTACTCTTTAATGGATATTATGATAGGTAAACAGTGGACTCATTAAATATTGAACTAGTGGCAACATAGAGCATAGGTTAATGCGTGAATATCTAGTTGATTTAAAGTTTCTATTTTACAGGAGGAACTGAGCTAGCTAGGTTATAGATTGAACATCATTATGTTGAGAGCTATTTGTATTATAAATTAAGGGACGAATTCAAATATATTTTATTTATACAATGTAAACCGACAATATTTAAAAAAGAACTATATAGGCAATTGATGTAGATGAATCTCCATTGAATATTGTGAAGGAAATAGAATATATACTCATTAATCCCGAAGCAATAATATTTCACATTTGATGATAGAATGAAGTCTATTAGAAAATATTTATTGAGTATAATTGTGCATGAAATCCGAGCAATACAGAAGCTATAGCAATGGGATTAAACCGACAGCTGCATTATGTTTTGTATAACATTGCTTTACAGATAAATCCAATATCAGTTCTAGTACTTATTCTTGCACGAAATCGCCAATTTAGGCTTAAATACTATGATTGGCGCTATACAGCGATCTTCATTATAAAGTCTTTGCGGATATTTCCATCTTTATTATAGTAAATGCTAAAATATCTTTTATAATTCGTATATGTCGACAGAAGTACTAAGATTTATGCTGATAAATATTGTAATATGCTTAGAATAATTATGTTCTTGAAATATGCTTTTATATATATTTTATTTGGAGAATCTATGAGTGAAATATTCGTTAGCGAAGTGCCATTAGTCCAAGTACTTTGACAATAACGAAGGTTGCAACAGTATTTAATCTCCATAAAGAATATTTCGCAATAGGTAAAGAGGCTATTAAGGTGTTTGTTTCATAGATTCTTTTAGATCATCATCCCGCACTATTCCGTCCACCATTGTGCAGTATTTGAATTTTGCAATGCCGTTTCTGATGACAATGATACGGTTTGGATGCATTTTAGTCGCTGATACATTGTTGTTACACTTTTTATTACACCTTGTCACACCTAAAGTGTAACACGTAGAGCCAAGTAGTAAGCCGTTTTAGCAGTGGCGTAACACTTATAACACTTTTTCGGCATATAGGTGATAACGAGTATCCTCCAGCTTTACTATCTCTTAAACTCTCTGGTATCCTATATCAATGAAGAAAGTATTTCCGCTTGTTCATAAGGATTCCTTAAAGAATCTTCTTGAGGATATTAATAATGAACATTTGTGTGTTTGGAATCTACTGAAAGTAAAGGCAATTGAGCCTATACGTGAAAAATTAACCCCAATTCAATTTATTAAGATTACCAATGATAGTATAATAGCTTCAAGTGAAATAAAAGTAGAGGGTAATAACTCTAAATATCCGATAACCAAACCATTTCATCAAACAGCTGTTGGAATTCATCTGATTTATGATCATGAGTTAAAGGCATTACAGTTTTATGAGTTAAATTCAGCGATTCAAGGATGGGGAGAAAAAATGGTTATGGCAGTATTAAATAACCCGCCAACTGATTGGGAAATATTCCTACTATTTGATTATAGTGGTGGATTCTGGAAAAAAATGCAACAAAAATATAGTCAATGGCAGTGGATATGGATTTAGCACCTTCAAGAGTAGCGGCTTAATTCCTATTCATATGCCGACTAGTCGCTTCAACTCCTCAACAATTTTCACCATACCCCAAGTATCTAATGCGCAGTAATCCAGTAAATCCCTACGAAGTTTTTCTATTTCCTCAACATCTGATAACTCATTCATTTTGAAGAAAGCACTCATGGCCAAACCACCATTGTTAATTTCTAAGCCGGAGTAGCTCATATCCGGTATTAACGCCGGTAAGAAAGCCTTCATTGAGTAGGACCCGTTCATTGTCCAATAATACACATCCTTCTCTTTGAACGGTAGCATCAAATCGACTATTCCGTCTATAATGGATTGGATTTCATGCTCGTATTCCGGAAACCATTCGATACAACTACCTAGAACGCCTATCTCAAAGGATTTATTGTACGTAACGACACACGAGTTTGCTGGTATGGCCGCGATTAAGGCTTCCACTAGTTCCCGGCGTCTATCACCACCAGCTTCGGCGAGGAACTCATAATGAACTGGCTCAGCTCCTTCTCGGGGAATAACATGACAAGAAAATTGAAACGGAATTTGCTGGTAGGGCCGACAACCACTGTAGAAAGGTATCGGATGCGTGAACGTCTCAAAATCGAGATATGCCAATGGATAGTGTAAAGTCTTCAGAAACTGCCTAACAGCTCCTTTGTTAATTGAGTTCTCATGGTTTAACTCAGCGCTCACCTGTATTTGCTGATTAAT
>JADFXO010000549.1 GCA_015233485.1 Nitrospirota bacterium | reverse complement strand
CTATGGTGTTGCCAAGGGAATCACGTTGAAGCTTGAGCAGATGAGGGCAAAACACGAGCGACACATGCCAGAGGACTTGAAAGCCAGGGCTGGAGAACTTGTTGTGATTAAGTCTGCGGCGGTTGATAACTTTATAAAGAAGAACCTTCCACCGCTTGGCACAACAAGGTTAGCATCTTTCTCCGTAAGCAGTTTGGCATATCATCTCGGTGTTGAGAAAGGAAGGCAAGTGTCCATTAACCCTGCTGTCAATCAATTCAATAACGTGCAGGCCATTGACGGGTAGTTAGAGTCGAAGGCGTAAGAATGGTTTAGCCAGCCTGTATACATGGTGCCAATGCCCACAATCTTATAGTCCCGGCACCCTGAGTTTTTTATTCTTAAGAATCTTGTGCAGTTCTTTTTCCGCGACATCAGGATATTCCACTATAAAATGTTGCCAGGGCAGTATGTGAAACTACCCTGGCTAAGGTTTTGCACATGAAGAAGATTGTAGTATCTATATTATAAACTAAGATTCAGACAAAGGGAAAATGATTTTACCGGCGCATCTATGGAAAGGAGAGCCGAGGAGTATGTATACAGGCTTGCTTCTCAACGTGCATGAGCGATGTTGGAGTTTCTTGATAATTGCGTTTAACACACAAGACTATGATCCGAGTAAAAGGGTACAGCTGTAGACCATACCCCTCGGAGGAACAAAAGGCTTTATATAGGAGAGACGTTAACCGCCCTTAAACCTTTCTTGTCAGTTTCAACATCAAAGGAGACTTTTTGCCCTTCCTCCAATGACTTAAACCCTGAGCTATTAATTGATGCGTAATGGACGAATATATCCTTCCCGTCCGCATCATCTGTTATAAACCCATACCCCTTGCCACTGTTGAACCATTTTACTTTACCTTCATGTAACATTCAGATTATTCTCCTCCTACATTAATTTTCCTTTCTGGATGCTAAAAAATAACATAGGTGCGCTTAAAATGACAAGTCCTTAATACGGCATAGTAACTTCCCTACTGTACCAGACTTCTTTCAAAAATCCTTGTCGCTCAGGTTATAGAAGTTGGTAATTATCCATATGTCAAACTGAAAACTTATAGAAATATAATTATTACTTGACAAATAAAATATTATAGTAGAATTATGAGCTTTCGACACCTATGGTATAATTCCTATATCTGGACAAGCACATTAAAATATGAGTTTTTATGGGCGCTTTGCTTATCTTACAAGAACCATAAAACATAATTACCTTTATAATCATATAGTTATTGTTTACGCCAAAATCCGAGACTTAACTTCCTGCAATAAAATAATCATGCATTTATCAAAATTGCCAAGATTGTAAACTATTAATTAAATTATTAATTTTGCGGAAAGCAATAGATATTTAATTTTAGAGCTGCTAAACTAATATATGGTTAATTATGTTTCAAGGGATGGTTATATAAATATGTATAGTCATATGTACGATATTTTTCGAAAACTAAGAATTTTAACAGAGGTCATTAGGTGAATATTCTAACAGTAAGAGATGTAGCTGAATTTTTAAAGGTCAAGGAGAAAACCCTTTACCAATGGGCTGAGCTTGGCCAGATCCCGCATATAAAGCTCAATGGGGCACTTCGTTTTGAACTTGGCGATATTATGAAATGGATTGATTCCTGTAAAAAACAGGCGTTAGAATGCTATTATAGGGTCAAGACTCAAGCCGGAAGCCCCAAGAAAGGAGGGCTATAGAAGATGGGGCTTTATCGGCGTGGTAAAACATACTGGCTGACTGTAGTACATAATGGGCAAAGGATACAGCAGTCAACGGGTACAAGTAACAAAAAACTGGCGGAGAACATATACGCCAAGATTAAGATGGACATAGTAGAAGGTAAATGGTTTAACACACAAACTAAAAGGAAATCCTATGATGACCTGGTTGAAAAATATATGAGAGAGTATGCAATTCCCAATAAATCATCAAGAAGTTTAGAAAGGGATAAGTACTCTTTAAAAAGGTTATCCGAATTCTTCTCCGGCAAAATGCTGTGTGAAATCACTCCTCAGCTTATTGCCGAGTATAAGAGTTACCGAAGGGGTTCCAGTATTAAACCAGCGACCTTGGCTAAAGAACTAGAGTTATTAAGAGCTGCTCTGAACATTGCTTTACGG
>JADFXO010000548.1 GCA_015233485.1 Nitrospirota bacterium | reverse complement strand
AAGAGCACATGGCTTCTCGCCCACATAGAAAAATCGTACCGAACGAAAGTTTCGATACGGCGACCATTCAAGCCGTCTGGGAAAAGGGAGCCGTCATTCCCGGAATCAATCCCAACCGAAGGCGCAAAGATTCACGCGGGACCTGGATTGATCGTGACGGATACGGCGTCAGGATTGCGAACGGCACCGGATGGGAGATCGATCACATCGATCCGGCCGCGCGGGGCGACATTGACGATTTGGACAATCTTCAACCGTTGCAGTGGGAGAACGACCGGGACAAGGGCGACAGGTTATCGAGCCAGTAAAGCTAAAAAATTATGGCCATGACGATGTGCGAACCACTAAGGAACTTACTCATAGGAGAATAACATGGCAAAAAAGAAAGTCTTTGTTAGTTTTGACTACGAAAATGACAAGTCTTACAAGCGATTGCTTGAAGCATGGGATGCCAACCCTAATTTCGATTTCTTTTTCAGCGACCTCTCATCCAAGGAAATCAACAGTTCGTCAGTGTCGGTTGTAAAACAGGTTCTATCTAAAAAAATCAATGACGCCACGTATACTCTGGTTATTGTTGGTAAAGAAGCTAATAAACAACATAAAGACCATAAAGAAATTGGATACAAGAACTGGCAAAATTACGAGGTTGCCAAAAGCAAAAAACACGAAAATAAGCTTGTGGCGGTTAAGATAGGGTGCGTTTAAACAAACGACACAAATGTTTCATAGGATTTTGCGTAAGGCAGCCTCATGCAAAGCTTTCAGCCGATTTTCGACCTCCCATTTTTAGTCCTACTTTAGGCCCGGATTTTTGGGAGGTGTCAAACCCATCGAATCGACCATTCGCTCGTCCGAGAAGTCGAACTCCCCGTGCATGTTAAAATGCCTCCAGGCGGCCATCGAACCATTACGAATGGCTTCAAGTAGGGCTGTCCGACGCTCCTCATTCTTCTCCTCGGCAAGTAATCGCGAGAGATAGAGGTAATTCCAGCACACGATGGCGTTCTTGATTAGGCGCCGGCAGGTCTCTGCGATTTCCTGGTCCTCCTTTTCACCCTGGATGAACTCGTGGCTGTGGCCGAAGGAAACGGCCTTGGAGAACTTGTTCGATCCTTCTCCTTTATTGAGCTGCTTCTCGATGGCCTGCCTGAGCTGGAGATCGTCACAGTACTTCAAGATAAAGAGGGTCTTCGGAATCTTCCCGAATTCCTTCAAAGCCCGGTACAACGGATGCTGCCTGGAGTAGGAGTTCAGACGTTTGAAGAGCTGGGAGGCGGTGGTGATTTTCAGACGAATGGTCGCGATAAAGCGCAGCACCTCATCCCATTGGTTCTCGATCAGGGCTTCGCGGATATAGTGCTTGGGTAGCAGTACGTGCCCTTGCTCCTGGTAATGCCGACGGCTCTTGAACGCGTAGAGTTGCTGGCGGCCAAGGCCCTTGATTCGTGGAGCGAACCCAAAATGCAGAAGGTGGGTCGCCCCAGAGATGACTTCCGAGTACCCGTGCGTGTCGGTTGAATGGATGTCGCTCTTGATCACGTCGTTGTGCATCAGTCCATCAATGACGTAGGCGGCCTCTTTTTCGGCGGAGCTGATCACGGTGGAATGCCACATGAAATCGCGCATATCGATAAATGTCACCACGCTGACGCCCTTGTCCTTGCCCAGGTACTTGAATGAATAATTGGCGTTTAGGGAATCCACAGCCACTTCAAATTTTTGCCCGTCACTGGAAGTGTGAAGCACATCAGAGTCTTGCCTGTAGATGTTCGGCAGGTTCATCCGGTCCATCATCCGCAGGATGCGATCATTGGCATCCTGCACGTTCTGGAGAGAGAAATACCAGTTGACCGTGTTGTCCAGGTCACCCTCGTCGATTTGTTTAGAAATCTGTGCCAGTTTGCGGTGGCCGATATCGCAGCCAAAGCCAATAATGCCGGCAAAGAAAACCTTCTTGGCCGGCTTGGCACGCTGGTACTTGACTTGCCAATGCTCGAATTCGTCGAGGAAGTTTGTGGCGAGGTCTACCGTCGCCAGCATTTCCAGTATGGGTATTTTTGCACATCCCCCCGAAAAGGTGGATTAAGGAAATTAGATGTCCGGAACTGGCTCCGGGGTGACGTGCAATTGGACCAATTCCTCGATTATGATGGCCATATCGATGAGCTCCGGATG
>JADFXO010000547.1 GCA_015233485.1 Nitrospirota bacterium | reverse complement strand
TCTCTCACATCCATAATAGGGGGACGCTGCGATAAGTTAGATGAGCCTATGATAGAGAATATGAAAAAAATGGGCGTAAAGGCACTTACCTTGCCGCAATTGACATATACGATGAACAGGCTGTATGATGCGCCGGGCAACATAGAAATCATAAGAACCGGCGACTTCTCATCCCTTACCCTTACCCTGATTACGGTTGTGGGGGATGTGAGGGACAGCTATGTCCTGATTGCCATTCGCGGCGAAAGATCAGTGTGATTCAAAAACGAAGGGGTAACCCCCCTTCACCCCGTATTCTAGCACGTGTTTTATTGGTTGAAATTTGGGCTGCCGCCGCCAAGACGGGGGATTATCCCCCCGTTGGCGGCTTGGGTACTGGGACTGAAGGCTATTATGACACAGTTAAGTGCGTCTTCTGTCCATTCGATGTTAAACAAATCTTCGCATTACCACATCATGTGAAACTCTTTTTGCCGGGTTACTAAGCCTCTGTTGCAACTTCGCCCTAAAATCGTCCCTCAATTGAAGCCCCGTATCGGGGTCACCAATAACTTCAACAACCTTTTGTTCAACAAACCGTTCTAAATCCTCAAAAGACATATCTTTTACTTTAATCATAAATTCACCCCCACAACTATATTGTAGAATATTTTAATCAACCAAATAAATCACTCCCTGTAACAGGGCAAACGCACTATATGCGTTTTGTTGTTATTTCAGAGCCAGACTAATTCAAAATATAGCATTCAAATGCCCTAAATCTGTCATTCCTGCGAAAGCAGGAATCCAGTTCTTATGCCAAAATGCGGTCAAAACGTTTTTTCAGTCTTTTACTCTCTCATGTCGTCCTTACAGGGGCACAAAGATGCTGTCATTTCTCAATCTTAGAAGACAGGATTCCTGCTTTCGCAGGAATGACAGACAAAAAAACACATAGTGCGTTTGCCCTGAATTACCGCTGAGAACCTGTGCCGCTGCCGCCAGATTTTATGCCCCCTTAAATGACCCTGATAACCTGCGCACCACCGGAAAAACCGTCCTCTGTGGATACGCGCGCCCTGCCGCCTGCGTATGGGATAGACGACGGGTCTTCTTTCAAATAGAATACGATGTAGTAGTATCCCTTTTTCTTTATTTTTATGGATATGGAAAATTCGCCGCTTCTCACATCAAAGCTCCTGCCGTCTTTGTTTAAATCCCAAGGGGGCAGAAAGGCCGCCTTCTCTGTACCGGAGTCCATGTATGAGTTCGGCTGGGATTTCGGATTGGCTGGTGGGATTAATGCCGCGTCATAAGTTACAGAGACCATATATAGACCGTATTGCCCTGGATTTATTACTCTGCCCGTGAATACGAGATCGTCTCCAAGTGGAATAGTCTTTGTCGATGGGCCTGATATTTCTATATATTTATCTATAAACTCTTCACAGTACGTATAGTTTCCTCCTTTAACAAAGACCCCTATGCCGACATAATTGTGCCGTTTCTCAAGAATTGTCCGCCTGTGGCCGTCATCGGGCGGCACTTCGGCCATGAACATGCCGTGTCCCTTTATTGCAAGGCCGGCAACGGTCGTCTGGTCAGAGGCAATGGGCGCGGAGCTCTTAAAGAGGCAAATGTTTTCAGCGATATGGCCATCACCGCCCTCATACAGGTTATAGCGGTGGAACGGGCGTGAACCGTTTCGTCCCACATGTCCGAAGAAATCCTCCGCAGCCATTGCCTCACAGTGCGTCTGGGCCGCCTTCGACGCTGTGTCATCAAGATTCACGGGCGGCAGGCCGTTGGAACTCCGGGATTTGTTAATTTGCTCAAGCTGCTGCTGTCTTAATGTATCAAGCATTGAGATATTAAGATTTGTGACGGGCTGCTGGTGTGCCTCAGCCACGGGCGTGGCGGGCGAATCTGGTTGGGATTGAACGGTGGCATCTGTGGCATCTTCGGACGCTTTCTCTGAGCCATGACACTGCCAGAGGCAAACACAAACGGCCGTTGCGCACAGGACAATCAATAGCCATCTTCGCATTGCTGGAGTCTATCGCCCCAACCAGCTTAGATAATTGACGAACTCGTGCTCAAAATTGCCGCTTAAAATGCCCTTGCCAAGGGTCTTGGTTATCTCGTTTAAATCCCAGTAACGGACTTCGTCTATCTCATCGGTGTTAAAGACTATCTCTCCATTGTGTATGTAAGAGTATGAATGCACGAGTTCTGATTCGAT
>JADFXO010000546.1 GCA_015233485.1 Nitrospirota bacterium | reverse complement strand
CATCGTCCCTGTTGCCGAGGAAATGGATATTGGCCTTAGAGGTGAAGTGCGTGATTTGCGCTGTCAGTTCCGTCTTTTTCTGCCCATCCCCGGCAATCAGGAGATTTACGCCTGAAAAGAGCTTAAATACTTGTTCGAAGGCGTCGAGCAGATATTCGTGTCCCTTGCCCTCTCTAAGATTCCCAACGCATACGATGTTTTTGTTGTCAGGGTTGAGGCCGAGATCCCTCTTTTTCGCGGCTGTATCCATTTCAAAATCGTATGTCTTTAGCTCAACCGCGTTGCCGATGACGGCTATCTTCTGTCCTTCAATTTTAAGGGCGGCCTTCAACTCCTCTTTTGCCGTCTCTGTCTGCGTTATATATTTAGTCACCAGAGACTTGGTAAGCCTGTCAAACCGGCGCAGGAATTCCCAGTTTAAGAGTGAGCCGCGCTGATAACATACTATCCTCTTTATGCCAAACGCCCTCCCGATGAGCCTTCCAAACAGGTCGGCGTGAATTAGATATGTTACGAGTATGTCGGGTTTGAACTCATCGGCCATTTCCCTGAATCTCAATATCGGCCGAAAATCAAACTGTCCCTGAAGGTCAAGATAAACGACAGGGATACCGGTCTGTTGAAGTTCCGCCCCCAACTTACCCCTCCCTTTGATTACACACACGCGGTTTTCAAACTCCCCTTCCATGGGCGGGACTAATTTTAAAAGCATCTTCTCTGCCCCGCCTACCTCCATGCCGGTTATCAGGTGAAGTATCTTATGCCGTTTTGTTGTAATCAGATTCGTCAATCGAAATACTCACGAAACCACAGCTCAAGCATCAAAAGCGCCCATAGGTGATAGCCCCAGTTTATCTTTGTGCGGGTATGTTCGTCAAGGAGCGCCTTAACCGCGTCTTTTTTGAAGATACCCCGCCCTATGGCCTTATCAGAAAGCAGCACCGCTGCCGCATAGTCCTTTAGCCGCGTCCTGAACCATACGTCAAGCGGGATGGCAAAGCCCATCTTCGGCCTGTACATCACGTCTTTGGGAAGCAGTGTCAGGAGTGCCCTCTTCAGGATATATTTTTTACTGTTTAGTCCTCGTAGTTTCAGGTTTGACGGAATTTTTGCCGTAAGTTCTATGAATTCATGGTCTAAAAAAGGACTTCTTCCCTCAAGGGACACGGCCATCGTGGCGATATCCATTTTGACAAGGAGGTCATCGGGCAGATAGGTCATAAAATCAGCATACAACGCGGCATCGAGCATGTCTGGCGTGCCGGCCTCGCGGAATCTCTCCTCTATGAGCGCATATGAGTCGTTGCCAGCCGTGAGTCCGGCAAATTTGCCGCTGTAAAGGGCATGTTTCATTGCGTTTGTAAAATAGCATATATAATTTACGTATCTGCGGGCGGTGTCATCGGGCAGGGTTGCGATGATTCGCTCAAGGCGGTTAAAGAGGGTGTTTTTTATCCTGCCGGCGAGAAATTTGCTGATTTGGCCAATTAATTGTTTGGGCAGGAGGCCGCCGTAGTTGACCGCAAATTTATGAACCGCGTATCTGTCGTAGCCGGCGAAGTTCTCATCGCCGCCGTCGCCGTTGAGGGCAACCGTAACATGCTCACGCGTGAGTTTGCTGACATAGTAAGAGGGCAGGGCGCTGGAATCAGCAAACGGTTCCTCGTACATATACGCCAGATGCGGCAGGATTTCCTCGGCGCTGACCGGCGTAACAATGAGTTCTGTATGCTCAGTCCTGAATTTATTGGCAATAATCCTCGCGTAGTTAAGCTCATTATATTTGTCCTCTTCGAATCCTACTGAAAATGTCCTGATGGGCGTACTGCTTAAGCGGCTCATCAGCGCGGTAACGGCGCTGGAGTCAACCCCGCCTGAAAGCAGCGCCCCAAGGGGCACGTCAGAGCGCATTCTGATTCCTACCGATTCCTCAAGTTTATCCATAATCTTGCCGTGCCACTGCCCCTCTGTAAGGTCCCACTTATGGGAATAAGCCAGTGACCAATAGCGTTTCTTCGTTACCTTCATTGTGTCGATTTCGATTAGGAGATAATGCGCCGGTTGCAGTTTTTGGATTCCCATAAAACCGGTCAATGGAGACGGCACGTATTGATATGTCAGATAGTGGTGGATGGCCTCATAGTCTGGTTCCCTCTGATATTCGTCCTGCGTGAGGATGGCCTTCAGCTCGGAGGCAAATATAAATACGCCGTTATTCAGATAATATTTAAA
>JADFXO010000545.1 GCA_015233485.1 Nitrospirota bacterium | reverse complement strand
AACGGACATGGCAAAAGTTAGGGTTAGTTGTGGTCACATACCTTCCAGCCTTTAACCAGATAAGGCCAGTTTGGGCGTGTCCCCGCGAAGGAGCGGGGTCAGGCTCTACTCGCAAGAGCGACCGGAGCCGCTTTGCGTCTCCGCCCTTCGGGTAACGATCCTTCACGCAAGGAGCGCTTTGCGCCTGTCAATGCAAGTTGCTAAGGGCGCTGCCCTCACGCACTGCAAGGGCGTTGCCCTACGGGTTTTGGCTCCCCCCGCAAGAGCGGGTGCCCCCCAAAAAAGTTGCTAAAGCAACTTCAACAACCCTTTCCGTTTGTTACCCCGCGTTCGCCACGTGGCAAGGATGCTTGCGCAGCGCAAGCACCCACAAAGCACGAAGGGAGAGCACACAATGACCAACACCAACACAAACCGCATTGCCGAGCTTAACGACCTTTGCCGTAAGGCTATGGGCGTAACCGGACGCTTGTTTCAGACGGAAGGGATCGAAGCCTTGCCCCTGCCCGTTCAATCCGCCATTCGTGAAAAGGTTGAAACGTTCGGCAGCTTCAACGAGGACAACGATCCCCACGGAGAGCATGACTTCGGATCGTTTGAACATGAAGGAGAGCGCATCTTTTGGAAGATTGATTACTACGCCCCCGACTTGGAACATGGCAGCGAAAACCCCGCCGACCCGAAACAAACCGTTAGGGTTTTAACAATCATGTTGGCCTTAGAATACTGATTTATTGACGTGCCCCCGTGTAAGAGCATGGGGGCACTGTTTTAATTTACACAACCGCCCGCCAAGAAGGGAGCGCACACAATGACCGAGACCCGCACCGATGTTTATAGCCGCATCACCAACAAAATCATAGCCGACCTTGAGCAAGGTATCCGCCCTTGGATGAAGCCGTGGAATGCCGACCACGCCGCAGGGAGAATTACCCGCCCCTTGCGCTTCAACGGTATCCCCTACAATGGAATAAATGTTTTGATGCTTTGGTCTGCCTCAGTTGCCAAGGGTTACGCTTGCCCGCTTTGGCTTACTTTCAAACAGGCGCTTGAACTTAGCGGAAACGTCCGCAAGGGCGAGACCGGCGAGCTTGTGGTTTTTGCAAAGAGCTTCAAGCGCACGGAAACCGACGACAAAGGCGAAGAGGTTGAACGCGAAATCCCTTTTATGAAGGGTTACACCGTGTTTAACGCCGAGCAATGCGACAATCTGCCCGCGCACTACTACGCCAAGGCCGCACCCCCTACCCTTACCCCGCCGCAGCGGATCGAAGCCGCAGATCGTTTCTTTGCGGCAACCGGCGCTGATATTCGCCACGGCGGAACACGCGCTTTTTATGCCGAGGGTTCCGATTATGTCCAAATACCGCCCTTTGTAGCCTTTAAGGACGCCGAAAGTTACGCCGCTACGCTGGCCCATGAACTTACCCACTGGACGAAGCACGACACCCGCCTATCCCGTCATTTTGGCCGTGTGGTTCATGGTGACGAAGGCTATGCCAAAGAAGAACTTGTTGCCGAACTTGGCGCGGCCTTCCTTTGCGCCGACATTGGCATCACGCCCGAAGTCATGCCCGAACACGCCGCCTATATCGCATCTTGGTTAAAAGCCCTAAAGAACGACAGCCGCCTGATTTTCAGCGCTGCCGCTCATGCACAGCGGGCCGCCGATTATCTGCACGGCAAACAGCCAGAGGCTACGCCGACACCGCCACGAGGGACACCGCTTGAGGTGTCCCACCACGAAAAAACGCCCGCGCTATAGCGCGGGCGTCTCCTTATCCGTTCCTTGAGGCGCAACATTGGCGAGCTTTGGCGAGAGCTGGATTGCTTGACAAAACTGCCGTGTAAGTATATATTACCCTGTAACCTGGTGATATGGTTCTGTAAGGTGAACACATGAAAACACTTTCTATCATGGCTCAGAAGGGCGGCAGCGGTAAAACAACCATTGCCGTACACCTTGCCGTTTGCGCTGTCCGGCACCGTCTCAAGACGGCTCTTATTGACCTTGACCCGCAAGCCTCCGCCTACTACTGGAACGAAAGCCGCCAGCCTGAAAATCGGCTTGACGCTACCAAGGCCGACGCGCCCCAACTATCCGCCTTTTTGAAAAAGGCACAATCGGGCGGCATAGACTTAGCCATCATAGACACAGCCCCCCATTCTAACCCCGCCGCCGCTATAGCCGCTCAACTGTCCGATTTTGTATTGATTCCCTGCCGCCCCGCCCGCTTTG
>JADFXO010000544.1 GCA_015233485.1 Nitrospirota bacterium | reverse complement strand
ATCATAGATTGATGGAGAATGCAGGCTGAATGGTTGAGGGGCAGTATGGCGCTGGCAAGCGGGAAAGTGCTGACAAGCGAAAAAATATAGGAAGTTATCTAAATTATTCAAGATTTACTGTTTTCATGACGGTAGTCGCCGTAGTCTTGTTGATATTTACAGCTGTCTCAGCTAAAGGCAGCGCACTGAAAACCCTTCACGAATACGCGTTAGGGCAGTTAAATACATTTAACAGATATTTGTTTGACATGGTAAAAAATTATCAGGCCTTCCCCAAAATACTTGCGGAGCGTCCTTTTGTTATAGAATACGTAAGGCATCCTAACAGAGGGGCGGATATAAATGAATATTTACTCAAATTCAATGATTCAGCGGGAGCATCTGTAGTTTACATAATAAATACTGAAGGTATTGTAACAGCGGCGAGCAATTATAAAACTGAAGAAAGTTTAGTCGGCAAGGATTTGAGGTTTAGAGAATGTTTCCAAAACGCCATAAAGGGAACACCTGATGAGTACACAGCCATCGGAGTTTATACAAAAACACCAGGATATTACATATCGTATCCGATAAGGAACGGTAAGAATATAATAGGAGTTGTCGCAATAAAATACGATTTAAAAATATTTACGCCTCATAATTCAGGCAACAATGAAATATTTATGGTTGTAGATAGCAACGGCGTTATTTTTCATTCCAGCGATGAGAGATATAAATATTACACAGTACAACAGCTGCCGGAAGATGTGCTGAAAAAGATTAAGGACGCTAAGCAATACGCGGACAACCCCATATTGCCGTTACCAATTATAAAGAGGGCGGAAAAGAATGGTTTAACCTTAGTTACCATTAGTCAACAGGACAAGTCAAAGGCGAATATTAAATCCGCGGATGTAGAATACCTGGAAGTAAGGACACATTATAAGAATGCCCAATGGAATGTGATTTTACTAATCGGTACATCTAATATTGCTAAAGATATTATAAAGAATTGCTTGTATGTATTGCTGTCGGTGTTTGCGGTTTATCTGATTGGTATATTTGTGATGTATAGAACTAAATCAAAAATCACATTAGTGAACAGCTATAATGATTTGTTAGAACAAAAGAAAGAGACAGAAATGCACGTAAAGGAACAGGAGATTATAAAGTCTATCCTTAATGTATCATTAGCGCCAGATTCTCTTGAATTGCTGTTGCAAGAGATATTAGAGCTTATACTGCTGAACCCATGGATTTCATTACAAGCGAAGGGGTGTGTCTTTCTTTCCACCGGGCTTTCCGGTGAAGAATCCGGTGAACTCAAAATAGTGGCGTCTCAGAATTTCAGCGGTGACCAGTTAGCGGCGTGCTCAACGCTGCGTTACGGTAAATGTCTTTGCGGGCTGGCTGCCTCTACGAGGGATATAGTGTTTTCGCCAGACAGCGATACAGACGAGAAACACTCCGTCAAATATGACTGCGCACGGCCATTATTGTGTGCCTATCGTTTCAGGGGACAGATTATTGGGGGTATTCAATGTTTACTTAAACAAAGGGCACGAACGAAAAAAAGAGGATGACGTATTTTTAAAGAGTATCGCGCGTACGATTGCCGGTGTAATCATTCGCAAAGAGGCTGAAGAAAAAATAAATCAAAATTATTTGATCCAAAATGTCATAAATTCGATATTGCAATTATCAATACAATTTTTATCATTGAAGGAATATTTAGAGAAATTTCTTGAGCTGATAAGCACCGTTGACTGGTTATCCACAAAATCCACAGGGTGTATTTTTCTGATAGGAAATAACTCCGATGAGCTGGAGATGGCGGTTCATAGAGGGCTTTCCCCGCGGTTGTTAAACTTATGCAGACGCGTGCGCATGGGCAGTTGCCTGTGTGGGTTAAGCGCCTCTACGGGTAAGGTGATATTTACCTCTGCGATGGATGAACGCCATGAAGTTGGTTATGAAGGCATAGCTGACCACGGGCATTATTGTGTCCCCATTAAGGTAGAGCAAAGGGTAATCGGCGTAATAAACCTGTATGTAGAGGAGGGCCATGTCCGAACAGCGCTGGAGGAAGACTTCCTTGTGTCTGCTGCCAACACCTTATCAGGCATCATTGAGCGTAAACGTATGGAAGAGAGGCTGGAGTATATGGCCAATAACGACGCCCTCACCGGCCTTCCTAACAGGGTATTGTTTTTTGACAGGTTAGCCCATGAAATAAAAAGCAGCACTCGTTATGGATACATG
>JADFXO010000543.1 GCA_015233485.1 Nitrospirota bacterium | reverse complement strand
AACAGGCTTGAACTTATTGATTCTAAATAAATGTCTCCGGCTCTCCTGACATCCTCTAAAGTAAGCGAATCCTTACCAGGTGACGAGTTAGGTAGTCTGCCTAAGGCATTCCTTAACGACTCGACTGAAAATGCCCTGCTTAACAGGGACATTCCTCTTGAAAGTGGTGCGATATTACGTATGTTGTCAAGTTCAGAAATACTGTAAGACCCAAACCCGAATGAGACGTTTTTTCCTGCTCCAGTGTATTGGCCTATGACGAGCCGCGTTGCAATCTCCGCAGAGGGAATACCTTTAACGATTATCTTGCCGACTACGCCTCCGATTGTTTTTGCGATTTCGACTCCATATGGAACGTCCAACCAGATAAGGGAAGCGGTGGTTATTTTCAAACCGGAATCCCCCGGCATATTGATTTCGGCAGCGTCTGGTCCCGGGAACCTGATATTTTGAATAAAGTGGTTCATCGCCAGAGAAGCGCCATCGTTACCAGCAGAGCAAAAAAAATCCGTGTCACAGTAATTATGTCCTTTCTGCTTGAAGCCTTTAGGGCGTGTTATCCGCAGAGGAGCGTAGAGAAGTATGCTGAATTCAGAGAGGGTCTGAAGATAATCCACCTCAGCTTTGATCGTATCTTCTGCCATGGGAGTGTAGTTTTCAGGATTCCATGCCATATTGCTTATCCTGCATCTAAGCTCATGGAGTTCGACTGTCCTTCCCGGCTGGAAGTGACCATTATCGGTTTTTAAAGAGTTGAAATCTGTAAGCATTCGGAAAATGGCCGAAGCGTATTTAATGGGAAACGTGAAACCCAGATTGACGATCTCATCTTTTTTATAGCATAGTACGCCAGTTTCTACAGTCTGAATTCTTATTGATGTATCTGAAAAACATGCACCTTCCCCAAGATAGGGCTTCAACAGGTGCCGAAACAACGCACTCCAATGCACCCCATGATAGTGGGGTAGCTTGTTAATTGGCAGGAGGGTTCTGAAGACAAGATTGAGAAGCATAAGAGGTGAGAAGGAAAGGCTATTCTCTGTCATTTAATAGTTTCTTTTTCTCATCCCAATACTTTTGACCTGGATCCGAAAAATGAAGGGAACGCTTGTCGGAATTCATAGCAACATTCAGTCCATGTTTGTATTGCTTTGGTAAATCATCGATGTCAAGATCAAGCTCTTTTGCAAGGTTGCAAATATCTATTTGTTTCCACGTGTATGTTTTGCTGTCTCGTATCCATATTGTATTAATTTTGGAACTTACACTGCCAAGTCCGAAATCCTTTCCAAGCCCCAATTTAAAGCCATGTTTTGAAAGCTCGGAATCGAGTAAGACAATTAGTTTAGCGATTTCTTCTTTAGTGCAGTTTTCAGCACCTACCGTACCTGTGAACTCGATACCCATGTCGCAGAGCACAGCGTACCTTCGAAGCTCGTGACTGTACAGCATGGTGCCCAAGTTTGTTTTGTTATCTATTCCTTCAATATACTTAGCAAAATCTTTCAGACTTCTTACACCGTCTATACCATGTAAATAATACTTTGCCCCTTGAATGAATCCGCTCTTATGGTCATAGTAGCCACATTCTATATCACGCTTGTTTGGTTTTGGCGGCCCCTGAAGAGGTAGGAGAAACTGTTTTGCAATCGCCATGCCGTTGCCGTCCTTCCATTCACTGATACATGAATTGATATGGTTACCACCGACTTTAATTGTTACATCAGAAGAGGATTCATGAACAGGCGTATCATGTCTCAGGGTAGATGCCTTAAACCTGCCCTTGAAACCCTTAACGTTAAAAACGCTATCGTTATTTTCGGCAGTCATTCCGAAAAGACGGCAACGGGGGCAAAGATTATGAAGATTGTTACAAGCCTTGTGTCCCTCCGGTACGGTGTCCTCATGATGGAACATGGCCTTGAAAAGATAGTTCTTACCTATATTGGTAATTTTGCCGTTAAATTTTTCGAAGTAAACCCACGAGTTCACAAGCTTATCCGGTGATAAGTCCTCGTACCATGGACTATCATCACAAGCCGCCCTGTCATCGTACATATAGCAGGCCTTTTTGAATAATTCAAGGATTATCGGAGATGCTTTAAGAATATCTTCTCCTAATCTGCGGTCTCCGGTATTTCGATCATGGTTGCAGTAATACCCTTCCAATTTTTGTTTATCTGTGCTGTTGAGTTTTCCACATATCAAAGATAGTTCAGCCGGCTTTAACCTTGAAGGAGCAAGAC
>JADFXO010000542.1 GCA_015233485.1 Nitrospirota bacterium | reverse complement strand
CGAGCCATATTAAAAGGACTATCACTGCCATCAGAAGCACCACTATGGGAGTCAGGTTATATATGAAGTCCATGAAAGAAAGTCTTGCCTTTGAAGCTATCATCATATTGGGTGGGTCGCCTGTCAAAGTTGCCGTGCCTCCGATGTTGGAGGCTATAGCCTCGACTATGAGCAGTACCCTCACGTCAACCTCGCAGGCATCGGCTATAAACAGCGATACCGGAACTATTATCAGCACCGTAGTTACGTTGTTCAGAAAAGCACTCAACAAAGAGGTTGTAATAACAAATATAATCATTATCTTCAAAGGATGTCCACCACCCAGTTTGGCGCTCCTTATTGCGACATATTCAAAAAAACCGGTTGGCTGAAGCAAGTTTACAATGATCATCATGGCTATGAGCAGGAATATGACGTTCCAGTCCACGCCAAGTTCTTCGACGTTAAAAGCTTCATGCTGGCCGAGTATTTTCAAAACTAGCATTAACGATGCCCCGGCAAGCACTACTACGGTCTGATGCACTCTCTCCATCAATATAAACACGTAAGTAAGAACAAAGATAGCGGTGGCTACCCAGAATGTCCAATTAACGACTATTGAATGTCCAGAAGCAAGGTTTTCCTGTACCACTCGCAACACTCCTCGATAATGTGCCGGAATAACTGTCATAACTATACGGTATGACTATGAATTCTAAAATAATCCCCTGAGATAACGCAACGTTACAATCGTTCTTAAACGCCATAAGATACGAATCAGCATGGACGGCAAGGGCCAGGCCATCATGAACGAACGCTTGTGGAGGAGCTTATCAATTAACTTCGGGGTTATTTCGGGTTTTACAACATTGAAAGTCCACACGCTTCACTGGGCGGCAGAACGCCTATTGAGGTGTATAATGAAAACTCTGTTTTCCGGAAAACGGCGTAATGGCAAAAGACAACGACAAGACCCTTATAAAGGGCTATAACTTAAATACACTTTAAAATGGTCTTGACAAAGGGGGCCACTCCAGATGTTTCTATTACGTTAATGCTGCAAATCTTTATTGGCATACTCTACGAACGTTTTGAAAATGTCTGAGAGGTATAGGAATTTCAATGTGGTGTCAGCAACTACCGGGCCATCTAAGTTGCTACTTATCAAGTCACTGAAACGGTTATACCCTCAAATGGGGATAACAAGGCTCAAATTTGGATTAGTGTCTCGGTATCTATCGGCAGTTACGTAGGCAATAGGTAGATTATTGGCTGGCACGTTATTTGTATTGATAATAATAGAGGATGAAACTATATGAGAACAAGAAAAGGAGGAGAATAAGATGAAGAAACTTTTAGCATTGGTGGCAGCAGTAATATTTACTCTTTCTCTGAGCATGGCAGTTTTCGCTGAAGAGGCTAAAACCCCTGAAGTAGTTCCTGCAGCAACAACTGAAAAGGCTCCTGATACAAAGGTAGAGAAGAAAGTGAAGCATAAGCATAAGTGTCATAAAAAGCATTGTCATAAGAAGCACAAGGGTAAGAAGGCTAAGGAAGCAGCGGAGAAGCCAGTAGAAGAAAAAGGGCCAGCAGAGATAAAGTAAGTAATAAAACTTTTTCAGAAAGGCCGGTGTCTATGTATTCCACTGATACTGGCCTTTTCAATTCATAGATAGATTCGGTGAGCGTTTTGTAGTTGATCCAAACTTCGTCTAACTGATGGCACCTCAAACAGTGATTTATTTATCTTCGACAACCACTATCTCACCCTCCTCAGGCTTTTAAATCCTCGCTGGAATATCTTCGTCCTTGAACTTGATTATAAAAGTGGTTCCGTTTTGGATCTGCATTTCCAATGTTCCCATGATCTGAGCAACGAGCGTTCTCACGAGTGTTAAACCTAAAGATTCAGTTTCCTTGAGGTTAATACTATTGGGAATTCCGACTCCGTTGTCGCTGAAGCTGATTTCCGTCATTTCATCTTCATTCAAACGAGCCGTAATCGTTATCCGCCTCTCTCTGCTGTCGGAGAATGCATATTTCAAGGCGTTAGTCATGAGTTCGTTTATAACTAGCCCTAATGGCGTTATAGTGTCAATGGATACTGGAATCCTCTCAACGTCCACCTGGAGAATGATACGTTTCTCGTTGGTATTATGACTTTCCATTAACGCACGGGCAAGGTCTTGGATGTAGTCACTTAGACATACCTGTGACAAGTTTTTCGTCTTATATAACTTCTCATGGACCATGGCCATTGAATATATCCT
>JADFXO010000541.1 GCA_015233485.1 Nitrospirota bacterium | reverse complement strand
AAAATAGCTGCAATTCCTCCTCAGGATACACCAGAAGCTCAAATATGGATGAATGAAGCCACACTTAACACTGTCGGTTTAGTTTTACCGGAGGATGCTAATAAAATGATTACCCATACGATTACTGGTAAATAATGGAAACTTTTAATTTTTTAACACCATTCATTATTCCAAGTATATCTTACGGTATTGGCGCTATGGGAATAGCTTTGGTTTTCAATTTTCTAAAGTTTCCTGATTTTACAGCTTTAGGTTCATTAATGGTAGGTGGCGTGATTTGTGTATGGGTTTCAAATCATTCAAATGCTTTGTTTGGTATTTTTTTTGGTGCATTATCAGGGGGTGTTTTGGGATTGGGTACTGGTTTTTTGGCCTCTAAGCTAAGAATTCCAAAAGTGCTTGCCGGAATTATTATTTATACAGCATCATTTTCGGTTGGCTATTCCTTAACCGAAGGTGGTAACATTTCATTAGCCCCCCAACACTCATTGTTAGGGCCTCTTTTTGAATTTAAACAAGCGGTAGTTATTTTTATTATAGCAATAATAATATGCTCATTAATTTCATATACTATCAAAACTAAAATAGGGAGCTTAGTTGTCGCTATGACTGCTACTAAGGATTATTTATCATTTAGACATAGATATAAAAGTCAAATATTTATTTTGATAATTTTTATAGGCAATCTTCTTGTTGGATTGACAGGCTCTTTGGATTCGCTTTACAACCAACAGGTGAGTGTCTTGTCAAATGAGAATTTTTTCCCTATATGTTTAGGAGCTATTTTTGGTGGAAATGCCATCAGTTTATATTTTTCACAAAAATTGCAGAAAAGTGTGATAATAAATGACGCTAATTATGAAGGTAATAATAGTTCCAGCTCTTTAATATATAAAATTACTAGCGTTTTTTCTAAGGAAAGAGACGAATCTGAAAAAATTGGATTTACTTATTTCACATATATTATGGGTTGTTTATTTTTGAAAGAAATTGATGGTTTAGTAAGCGTCAAATTCTATAAGCGATTGATCCCAACATTAGACATTCCATTTGAGATGCAACATTTAATCATTGCACTAATAATAACTCTTACAGTTTGGTGGAGTGGAGTTGACGAGTCATAAGGTAATAAGTATGAATTGCGAAAATTGCGAAAATAATGAAAGGAATAGAATGATGGGTTATCAAATTGACATGAAAAATGTTTGTTATACTTCAAGGACGCACTCGCATAAGGTATTGAATAATATTTCACTGACAATAACGCAAGGTAGTTTTGTTGCTGTTGTTGGTAGTAACGCCGCAGGGAAAAGTTCTCTGTTAAAAGCTATTGCTGGTGAACTCACTCTTAATTCTGGTGAAGTAAAAATTGGAGGGCGGGTTATTGATAAACCTGTAAACAGGAAAATTGACGGTGTTGGTATTGTTCATCAAGACGAAAGTACGGATTTAATTGAACATGTAAGTGTTGCGCAAAATATAGCAATACGTCAAATATGTTGTAAAGGTCATCCTTGTAAAATATGGTCAAATAGTGAGAAGTGGAAGCGCGATATTAGCTCAAAATTAGCTTCGATAAAAGGTTTTAGTCCACCTGATTTAGATCAAAAAGTTAAATATCTATCTGGTGGAGTAAAACAACAGTTAAACGTAGCGATAGCAATCCATCTTGAACATAACAATACTCCTTCCCGCTTGCTATTACTAGATGAACATACTTCAAAACTCGATACTACTAATGCATCTACTATCATGGATTTTACCGCTTACGAAATAAAAAGCAACGGCATAACTGCTCTCATGGTTACTCATAGGCTATCTGATGCAATAAAATATACGGACAGAATATTAATTATGTTGAATGGGACGTTGGCCGAAGATATAAATAATGACGGATCTATAACCGTGCAAGATCTTGAGGCGAAGATTCGCTCGAAATAAAAACTATGTATAGTTGAGGAATGGTGATTAGAATCGCAATAATTGGGACTGGACGGCTCGGAACACGTTTAGCCGAGCAAATAGTTACGGATGGCGTTTGCGATGAGTTATATTTATCGAATAGATGTACCCAACGATTAAGTGGAACTTTACTATCCTTAAATATCTGGTCTAAATTGCTTCAAAAGAAGACTAAAATCAGCATTTTAGATTTAAAAGATATAAATTTAATGAATGTTATTATTATTGCAATAAAAGAGAACTATGATCCACGTACAGTTATTAGAAATGCTTCATTTCCTTCATGGCATCC
>JADFXO010000540.1 GCA_015233485.1 Nitrospirota bacterium | reverse complement strand
TGCTGAAAATGCAATCAGGCCGTTTGTTGTGGGTCGTAAGAACTGGTTATTCTCCGGCCATCCCCGCGGCGCAGAGGCCAGTGCCGCCCTGTACAGCCTGATAGAAACAGCCAAGGCAAACGGGCTGGAACCTTATAAATATTTACGCTATATCTTTGAACAGTTACCATACGCCAGGACTGAAGACGATTATAAATCCCTGCTGCCGCAATATGTCGATAAGGGTACTCTTGCCGGTAACCCAGCGGGTGTAGTTATTTAGACGCTTACTTTTCTCTATCATAAAACTTTTTGGCTCTATATGCAGCGTAAAAAGGGAACAGCGACTATCTCCACGGTAAATAGTCGCTGTCCCTGATTTTCGATTTTCCTTCATTCTCTGTCGTCTTTAGTTTTCACAATGTTAGCTCACAAACCCAAAAATTACCTTGCTGTTCACCTGAGGTTAATAACTCAGGTCCATGTGGCTTAACAGTGTAGCCATGCTTAGGCGCTTGCTTTAAAGGGTTGTTAACATCGCCTGCAAGTTCTAACCAACACATCAATATTCTCTCTCTGAATAGTGTCTTAGCCTGATCAAGGAAGCGGTGAATTAACATGCCGTCATCTAACATCCCGAATGTAAAAGGATATTTAGTTATTGGAGTGCCTTGAAAGTACGGCTGTGCAAATATAATAATATCTGCAGGTTTATGGATATGTTGAAACAGATCACCATGATGGACTGAACACCGATCTTGCACTTGATACCGTGTGATATTTTCCAAAGTGTTTTTGTATGCTGCACAGTTTATGTCTGTAAATTCAACGTTTGACGCACCACATAAGGCAGCTACAATTCCCTGAATCCCACAACCAGAGCCCATATCAATAACAGTTTTGTCTTCTACCATATGCTGATGCCGATAAACAAATGAGGCCAGGAGTTTAGAACTCATCGGTCTTAACACGCCAGGGTAGATGAGCATGTTATCCAGTTGCACATTGCTATCAAGTAAAATTTGCGGCAGTATTTGCGGTTTATCACATTGGATATGGATGTTTATCTGTTTTTCTACCTGCTTTACCTGTGGTTCAGACATTTCTATCGTTGTCATTTTCTATATCCCTCTTTTAACTTTCAGAATGTAAAAACTCAATAATCTCTTTACGACAGAGGATATGCTCTTTAGCTGTTAGCATATCCAATGTGCGTGGATGTTCAAGAGTGTTATTGATACACTTTGTGATTTTACGATTTTTCTTTGAAAGCAGCCCAATATCGTCTGACAGAAGAACTGCAGCATCCACATCATGAGAGACGAATAGTACCGGAATTTGCCGTTTGCTCCATTCTTTTTCAAAATGTAAAGCAGTTGTCCAGCTTCGTTGTTGATCCAGCGCTGCAAATGGCTCATCAAGAAGCATGATATCAGGTTCTAACACCAGTGCTCGTAGAAGGCACACCATTTGCTGCTGTCCTCCACTTAACTGATAAATCATGGCTTTAGGAGAAATGTCAGGCAAAAAAGTACCAATCAATTTGCGCGCGAGTTCTTTGCCGTCAGAACTACTACGAGGACTTACATATATTGGAAAAGCAATATTTTCCTCAACCGTAAGCCATGGTAATAGAGAGTCCTTGTAATTTTGCCAGACATAGCCTATTTTTTTTTCACTCTGAAAGCCGTTATAGATTATCTTACCTGTGTCATCATTTTCATAATCCATGATGCGAGCAATAATATTCATGAGCGTTGACTTTCCACTACCGTTTGGTCCAACTAAAGAAGCAAAGCGATCCTCAGTTAATGTCATGGATACGCCGTCTAAAACGCACTTTTCATTACCATCTCTGTAAAACTTCATAGAAATATTTTCTAAAGCGATGCTTTTTTTCATAACCCAGCCCATGGAACAAAATAGTTCTCTACACGGATAAAAAGCCTATTCAGTAGAAATCCAATTAACCCAGTTAAAAAAACTAAGGCATACATCCGATCAACTGAAAAAGTTGTGTAAGCATCTGTAAGACGCTGCCCTAATCCAAACTCACAGCCCATAAACATTTCTCCAAGCACTGCAACAATTAACGACAGCGATAGTGCAACTCGAAGGCCAATAAACGTTTGCGGTAAAGCCTCCTTAAAGGTAATCAGTCTCAGTATTTTGTATTTAGAGCAACCATACAGAGAGGCCATTTGTCTGCGAATTGGTTTAGCCTGCGTGACGCCATAGGCACTGTTTAATGTTACGACAAAAACACAGGCCGTAA
>JADFXO010000053.1 GCA_015233485.1 Nitrospirota bacterium | reverse complement strand
TTTATAATTGGTTATCAAAATATCGGGAAGGAGGAGTAGAAGCATTAAAGGCAAAGCGGCTGTTTGGCAGACCGTTGAAGTTAGCAGGATGGCAGTTAAAGTGGATATATGAAACAGTAATAGATAAAAATCCGATGCAGTTGAAGTTTCAGTTTGCATTATGGACGAGGTGGATGATAAAGGTATTGATAAAAGATAAGTTTAATGTAAATCTAAGTGAAGTATCAGTTGGAAGGTTGTTGAAGAGACTTGGGCTAAGTCCGCAGCGTCCATTGAGGCAGGCATATCAGCAGGATAAGGAAAAAGTAAAGAAGTGGCGTGAAGAGGATTACCCTGAGATAAAGAGATTGGCAAGAGCAGTGGATGCAGAGATATACTTTGGGGATGAGTCGCATGTTCGTTCAGATTATCATTCAGGCACAACATGGGCACCTGTGGGAAAGACCCCTGTGATAGAAACAACCGGGGCCAGATACAGCATTAACATGTTATCTGCTATAAGTGCAAGGGGCAGTATGCGTTTCATGGTGACAAAAGACAAGGTGAATGGCGACACATTTATTAAATTCTTAAAAAGGCTTATTCATAACGCGGAGAGGAAAATATTTTTGATAGTTGACGGGCACCCAGTACATCGCTCAATTAAAGTACGAGACTATGTGGAATCGACATCGGGGAAGCTACAATTATTTTTTCTTCCACCATATTCACCTGAACTTAACCCTGATGAGTTGGTCTGGAATGATGTAAAGCATCATGGTATAGGAAAACAAAGAATAACAAGCTCAGATGATTTTAATAAAAAAGTCTTGTATTTCCTACGTTCTTTACAGAAATTGCCAGACATAATTCGCAGCTTTTTTATGCATAAAAAATTACAATATGCTCTATAGATATGTATACTTACTTATGAACTGATTAATAAGTTTACACCAGGCAAGTCGTTTAAAGAGCTGGTTAACGGTGTTTCTTGTCAAAAAGAAGGTTCCGGCAAGGAAAGTAGTTGAAAAACCAAATGTGAAGAAAAAATAAGGCGTTAACCATAGCTTAGCTTTTAAGTGCCGAGCCAGGGTAGGAGGAGAATATTCCATGAAAAATCCATCCTACCTTGGCTCGGCACTTATGTTACAGGGGAATCATGAGTTTTAAAGGCTCATAGCAGTCCCAGACCTTATCTTTAATTGTTAGTGATACTTGCTTCACAGTCAGTATCGTTGAAATCGTCAGAGTCTCTCTGGTCACCATCAAAGCACCTCTGATCATCGCCAGATCGGCTATTCTCTATTTCAGTCTTCATTTGAAATACCCTGGCTATCAGTTTCTGCAGGATATGGACGTGATCCCTTTGCTCATCGCGAAGCAGCTTAAGATTTTTAATTACCTCTTCATACCTAATCTCTGACCTGTCGACGGCGAGTAACTCATCTACAGAATTATAGAGCATATCCATGACAGCCCTTGCGTTTGAGAAATCTTTTTTATATTTCTCATAGATCTTATGCTTCCTACTGGTGGTTTTTATAGATTTATCAGACTTCTTACTGCTGGATTTTATAGCGTTATACGCTGCGTTTATGGATAACTCACCT
Source organism: Nitrospirota bacterium (assembly GCA_015233485.1). GTDB lineage: Bacteria > Nitrospirota > Thermodesulfovibrionia > Thermodesulfovibrionales > Magnetobacteriaceae > Magnetominusculus. Next base: position 15,701 of record JADFXO010000053.1, on the reverse strand, counting down.
TCAACCACCATACCCCATGTTTCTGGGGATTGGTCTGTGATTACACTGCCCTTTAAGGCAGTATCATATGAGATACCGGCCATTTCGGCAGCAATCTCAAGCGCCTTGCCCTTTTTATTGTTATATATCACGGAGTCACTAAACTCTGCGACACCTTCTGAATCATCTTCGTCAGTTAGGTCGGAATCCAACCTAACTGTATCTTTACCTCGATGCTTTTTAGCAAAGTTTGCTCTTCCAGCCCCTGCTCGTCTTTTAGCGGCATCCTCTTTCAGCATTTCTGCTATCGTGAGAGCAAGATGAACTTTTTGCGCCTGGGTGACATGCCGTCGTGCCAAGTTATCAGTTAAGGCATGTTCCAGCTGCTGTTCTTCACTCAACTCATGTGTGATAGCCAGACAAAGTATATATTTAATGCCCAGCTTTAAGGCTATTTCATTCCTCAAATAGCCGCAGAGAATTACCCACTTGCCATCAAGTTTGTAGATGACCAATGGATTCCTTATCCCTTGCTCTTTGCTGATGCTCATTTCCAACTTCTCATAGTCTTCCTTGCTTGTCGCAAGTATCGGAATCTTAGGGTGCTTATTTAGCTCCCCAGTATCGAGCCACATGAGCTGCATGTCTCTGTAATGACCATCCACTGATGGAATGCTTCCATTGTCCATTACGTAATTGTTATCAATTTTTACAGTATTCATTGTAACCTCCATCTACGGCTTTTTTTTGACCAGCCAAAGGCTGTTCCTTTGTTTTTACAACAAATCTACGCATGTTTCTGAGACAAAATGTTGCCAAAACAAGCATATTTCTATGGGAGTCCCTTTCACCTCCTTTTTTGCAAGATATCAGATACCTTGGTATCAGAGAAATCGTTAACCCAGTCTTATAGCTTTTTAGGCTATACATCTTTTTTTTATAATTCGATTCAAAGGTGCCAGAAGCACTCTTCACAATGAAGATATCTGTAAATTGATACACTCCATTGCTCATTAGCATTTCTCCCAATAATGTTGTTTAGATTATCAGTATTTTTCATATGATCCTCTGTATTCTTATAAATTATCAACATATTCTTAGTTCTTCTTCCCTTTTGATATCATATTGTTAATACGCTGTCGTGATAGCTCACAATATTCTGGAGAGATTTCTATGCCAATGAAGTGCCTGTTATTCCTCGCAGCCATGGCGCACGTTGTACCACTGCCAGATAAAGGATCAAGCACTATCTCCTTATCATTTGACCAGGTTATGATATGATCCTCAGCCAATTCTTCAGGGAAGCGTGCTGGATGCTGTTTAGCCTCTTTATATAAGGGCGACGTATATATGCCACCATTTTTGATATCCCAGACGTTTAGCCTTCGGCCTTTCTCATTGCTGGTAGATCTCCTATTGGATTCTTTTAAACTGCCATCTGCCTGTCTCTCGGTTTTTTTTCCCCAAGCCTCTGTATCCTCAATTTCCCTATCCGATATAGGATTGAATGTCGTCGGCACACCCTTGCTGAAAACAAACATGTACTCAAACGCCTGGTGGTACCTTTTTTGTTGAATAGTTGATGGGAAAGCGAAGTTATTTTTATTATATATCATGGTGTCGTGCTTGTTTAAACCACATCTATCCATAAAAAAGAGAGCTTGGCGAAGAGATTCGCCGCTTTCTCCTCTGTTAATTACAGTGTCGTCAACAACCCAGACCATCACACCGCCAGGTTTTATCACTCTTTTAAGCTGGAATGCAGTTCCTTCAAAATCGAATCCAGTCGCTTGGTATTCATTGGTGTAGGTACGAACATCACCATATGGCGGCGATGTCACTATTAAGTCGATACTGTCTGATGGCAGTGATCTTAATATCTCTACGCAATTTCCACAGAATATTTTGTCTACACACTCATCGATTGAGACTGCCTTCGGTACTTCGTGAATCACTTGAATGTCTTTCATAGCTATATCCTCCTTTTGGGTTATTTTAGGCACATCAACAACATCAGGTGCCAAAATGGCTGCCTTTGAAGCCTGTGCCCCTAACTGCCCTTCTGATGTTTGTTCATCATGATTTAGCTTAATACAAATTATTTTGGGGTAGCGTAACAAGTAAGGATTATGCTAATGTAATTAAGATTTGTTCTTATTTACATGAAGTTATAGTTTAATTTACTGTGGTAAGGGTTTGATATGGCGTATAAAAAGCCTTATGATGTTCAGAAATATGAAAAGATAGCCTCGGTTGTCAAGGAGCAATATGGCTACCTTGATAGCCTAAAATTGAACGATTGGGCGTGGGAGTTTATCAGAAGAGATCGCGACTATATAAATCTGTACGATCAGATAGTTCATATGATTAAAGACACACCCACAGGCATCAGCATAAGATCAGTTTTACTTTCAAAAAAATTGGAATCCCTTTTTACTCGGATGCAAGAGGGCTTTAATTTGGGTCCTTCATTTAATCTCTATATTAATCACAGGGATAAAAAGATTGGACTTAATGCTAAATATAAGAGGATTAAAGAAGATAAAGACGAAAATATCGAATCAGAGATAGTTAATGGACTTCTTGGAATACCAAACCCCAAGTTGAGGGCCATTGACCTTGATGAAAATAATAAACGAATAATTGTGGCTGAAACTCCAGTAGCTTATCAACGCTTTGATTATGATTATTGTTTTAAAGAAAAAAATGACGGGACTTTTCCATCACAGAGCGATGTATGCAATTATATTGTAGAATTTATTCAGAGATTGACTGTCAGCGGTGCCGAAGATACTATATATTTTGGAGTATCTGCGAATGAAACTCAAGGAGAGATATCTGTTGAAATAAATAAAATACTAGAAAAAGAATTAAAGAAGAAACGGAAGCATATTAATAACTGGAAATATTATGTGATTTCCTATGAACTCAGCAAAAAATATAGTAACAGTGAAATCGCTTATATCTTATCTGAAATCTATGGTGATGGAGCTAATGGAGAAGTAATAGATTTTGATTCTAATAACGCTATTCAATATTATAAAGCTATGGCTAATATGCTCCATGATGGTAATTATAAGAAATATTTCTCATATAGAATCAATTCATTCCCATATGTGGGCAACGGCGAACAATTGCTCTTGGGAACTACACCGCAGCGCCCAATGTTTAGCAGCGGACTACCCATACAGAACCCCCTCTTGCGCCGGAGGAAATCTACCACTGATACCGCAACATGCCGACAAGTAGATCCAGAGGAAACAGACCACTGTTCCGAAAAAGAAGACGACCAGTAAAACGGCGTCTCCGAAATAGGTGTCAATTTTTCCGGAATACGTAAACCCTAAGACTATGGTTCAAAATTGTTCAACAAACTCTTCTTCCATAGCATCAGTTAGGTAGGAATCCGACCTAACTGGCATAATCGACACTTTCTGTTTTTAGATTAACTGAACTAATAAATAGTTCAGTAGATTTAAGCTCATGACTGAACCATTCAAATCAACGAGGTGTTCTTGATATGTGGGAACATCGCCTTAAAGCTTTAGCTACTCGTAGTCGAAGGTTATGATGTGCTGTGCAGTAATCCCATGATCTAAAACTGGTCAAATGAAGCCACCTAACCAGCCACATCAAGAAGCTATCGAATAAATTATATATGGCTTCAAAGGGCAATAGGGTGGAGCTGTCGCTAATGTGCAGAAGTATAATACAGGACACTGCCTGAGACAAAAATAACTCATTTATCAAATATAGACTACATGATAACAATATCACAGTTAATGGTGTAAGTAAGCGATAATGCTAACTCTGTATGAAATAAATAGCTTACCATCATCAATTATTAGCTTGACTAATAATTCTATGTGTGATATAATAGTGGATTATGAATAAGGTTTTATTCACCAAAAAGATTTACAAAGGAGAATTGTAATGAGGCTTGCCATGTAAACTCCATCTTTGATGGACAGATCCTTAATAGGAGGAGTAGGAGACTGTTGTGTGTGCAGCATAGCCGCTGCACAAAAATTTCTCAGTCTTTAACTTACTAATAAGTGCTTAGAGTGTGAAGGCATGATGTTGCGTCAAATGCGTCCGCAAAGAGTTTATTGCGACCAGCAATGTCATCATACTGACGTGCTCATTAGTAACCGAAGACTGAGGCTATGCCGCAGAACAATGTAGCAAAAGATGACTTGAAAGATCGCTTCGATTTAGCGTATCATCTAATAGATAAGGCTGAATCGGAGGGTAAGATGAAGGGTTCCATCAGAGCAAAAGGTAAATGTCCTAACTGTGAGAAGGCATTTTCACATTTGAAACGATTGGGTTTTATCTGCGCTGACTGTAAGACTACGCCATCCAGGTTTTACGTAGACATTTTTTGGAAGGGTCAGAGGGTACGCGTATTTTGTGATAAAACTGGTCAGCCCTTAGATACTTATCAGAGGGCATTAAACCTACAGGCCACTATCCAGCACGAGATAGAGAACTTCACATTCGATATATCTCGGTACTCAAAGGCTGAACTTCAAAAATACTGGGCATCTACGTTGCTTGACCAGTTTCTTGAGGCAAAACTGAAGACTGTGGCGCCATCTTATATGCGTGCATATAAGATTTTAGTCACTTCACACAAGAACTTTTTTACAAATATGGATGTTCGGAATATTAAGAAGCTGGATATTGTTAATTATATCGAACATTTAAGATGTAGAGATATAAGTAACAAAACCATAAAAAACCATATAGATAACTTTAAGACGTTTCTTACGTGGTTAAAAACTGATATAGAAATCCTTCAATTGATACCGCATTTTCCTAAAGTAGAAACGGAGGAGTACAATTGGACGTGGCTTAATACCGAAGAGCAACGCAAGGTGATGATCTTAATTGAAGAAGATGATAGACCAATTATCAGATTCTTAATGTTGTATGGTTGCCGCCCAGGTGAAGCAAGAGCATTGAAGTTTAAACATGTAGATATAAAGCATGGAACCATAACCGTAAATTCCACGTTTAGCGGTAAGATTATACACGATAGGCGAAAAGGAAGAGGGGCTAAACCACTAATGTTGCCTATTCATCCTGAATTGTTAGACTATTTATCAACAAGAAGCGCAAATGCCTTACCTGAAGCTTTTGTATTTATAAATCCTCGTACCAGCGGCTATTACAGTATGGATGCTCTCCGTAAGGTTTGGGATAGGGCAAGGAAAAAAGGAGGACTTCCAAAATCTCTTAGATTGTATGATGCTACCCGTCATAGTGTTGGCAGTCAATTGGCAAAGCAAAATGTATCAACTTATTTTGTATCTAAAGCATTAGGGCATTCAAATACCAATATGACTGAAAAGTATATGCACAGCAATTTAGATGATATGCAGTCTGTATTTGAGAAACTGACGCTGGAAGACAAGATAATAGGTTTTAAGATGAAAACTGAAACCGTCACCAAAACGTCACCAGAGTGATATGGTAGTTTATAACCGTATGATAATAAACAATAATCTGACTGAGAGCGTGGGTTCGATTCCCACACGCTCCCGCCATAATAAACATGCGGGTTTGCAGAGAATCCATATCGTCATTTAATCACCTCATGAATATTTAGCCGGAGCACCCAAGCCGCCAACGGGGGGATAATCCCCCGTCTTGCCGGCGGCAATTGGAATTTAACAGATAAAATGTCGGCGAGAATACGGGGTGAAGGGGGATTATCCCCCTTCGTCTTTAATCCTTTCAAATACCGGTCGTTTGAATGGCCTCTGATTTTTCAAGGAGTCTTGCCCTCGCCGTTTCTCTTTTTTCGTCGAGGGCGGTTTTTATCTCAGGGTACTTGATGGAGAGAATTGAGCAGGCCAGATACGCGGCGTTTGCTGCGCCGTTTATGGCTACGGTGGCTACAGGTATGCCGGCAGGCATTTGCACGGTTGAGTAGAGGGCGTCAACACCGTTTAACTCTCCTGATCTAATGGGTACTCCGATGACGGGAAGTGTTGTATGGGCCGCAATGGCGCCGGCCAGATGAGCGGCCATCCCCGCGCCGGCTATGATTACCTCTATGCCTCGCTCTCTGGCACTCTGCGCATACGTCGCCGTCTCTTGGGGAGTCCTGTGCGCCGAACTTATCCTCATCTCATAACCTACGCCCATTTCCTTTAATACCTCCGCGGTTTTTTTCATTATGGGAAGGTCGCTCTCACTTCCCATCACAATGCCGGCAAGGGTTTTTTTATCTTTCATCTTACTATCTCCTGATGTCATTATTTATTGTGCTTCCTGAGCTTATGCTCATACATCAACAGGTCTGCCGCTGCCATCAGGGTGTCTATTGTCAAATCACTCTCCGGACTATAGAGCACAAACCCTATGCTTAAGGATATTTTGTAAGGACAGTCCCGCCGCTGGTTGTATATGTCCGTGGTACCAATCAGCCTCTGTGTAACCACATCCTCTGTCACTCCAAAAACTTCTGTAATTAACACAACGAACTCGTCGCCGCCTATACGGCCTATTATGTCGGACTCCCTGAATGTCTCCTTTAGGATAAGCGCGGTATCCACTATTGCGCAGTCTCCAATTGAATGGCCAAGCGTGTCGTTTATGCGTTTAAGGCCGTCCACATCTATGAAGACCATAGCGATTTCTTTGTTAAATCTCTTCGCGCGTTTAAGCTGGTGCTCCGCGAGCATGTAAAATCCACGGCGATTGTTAAGCTCAGTCAAGCTGTCGGTAAGCATCATATGTCTGAGTTTATTTTCCAGCTCCTTTCTTGTTGTCTGGTCCTGAAACGTAACCGCAGTGCCCAGTATATTGCCTTTTTCATCCTGAATCAATGCCGTGGTTACGCTTACCGGGATGGCCTTGCCGGTATTTGCTATCAGTAAGAAGTCTGTTAAACTGACGGGTTTTTTAGTGCCAATAATGGGGGATAAGGTGTCGTCAGATAAATCATCGGCAGAGTCATCTTTAAGCGTTATCAGTTCCCCTATTGGGAACCCTATGACCTCTTCTTCTTTAAGGCCGGCCAGTCTTGCAGCCGCCTTATTAATAAACGTGACGTGCCCGCCGGCGTCCGTGGTAATTACGCCGTCGCCTATGCACATCAGAGTAGTGGAAAACCACTTATGGCTCTCCCTGAGTTGACGCTGCATCTTATCCTTGTAAAGCGCCATTTCTATCGTCGTATAGAGTTCCCTATCCCGAAACGGTTTAATAAGATAGCCGAAGGGTTCTGTTATCTTTGCCCTTTCCAATATGTATTCGTCCGAGTACGAGGTCAGAAAGATAACAGGCGTACCCATGGAAGAATGAATCAGCGCGGCCGCCTCGATTCCATCCATAGCTCCGTCAAGCACTACGTCCATCAGCACGACATCCGCCTCGTCGGTTTGAGCGCGCCTTATCGCCTCCCTGGCTGTTGAGGACACGGAGGTAACGGTATAGCCAAAGTCCATAAGGGTTCGCTTGATGTCCATTGCGATAACCCCCTCGTCCTCGACTATCATTACGCGCGCCTTTTTTGTCTTATGTGCCATATCCGCCTAAAGGGTGCGGTATTTTGCAAGCTCTTCGCTTGTTTTTGAGAGCCTGCCGATTAGAGTCCTTAAAAATACCTTATTAAAGCGCAGTTGGCAGTGGACGGTCATCTTCTCTATGAGCGTGCCGCTGACTTTTATCAGCGCAACGGGGGTCAGCGATACAATATCGGCAGTACGCTGTGTCTTTGCGAGGTATCCCATTTCACCGAAGCAATCTCCGGCCTTTAAGGTGACAATCGCCTTATCGCCTTTTTTCACCATCACATCGCCGGATATTATCACATAAAATGATTCGTCAATGTCGCCTTCGGTTATTATCTGCTCACCCACCCCGTATTGTTCCCACGCGCCGGCTCGTATTACCTCTGTCAGTTCGGAATCGAAGAACCCCTTGAAGAAGTTTAACTTTTTCATCTGCTCAAATTTTGCCTGTTCCTTAATGTCCGCCACAGGGCGTTTAAGATGTCTGTAAACCTTGCTGAGGTCGGCGGCAAAGTCCAGCCCGCGGGGATAACGGTAACGCGGGTCTTTTGTCATTGCCTTTTTGACGATTTGCTCCAGCTCCTCAGGTATGTCCTTGTTGTAATGGCTCATAGGCGGGGGCGTCTCGTTTACAATTTTAAAGACGAGGCTTGATACGTTTTCGGAGTCAAACGGCACGACATGCGCCAGTAATTCATACATTACCGAACCGAGAGAAAACAGGTCTGTCTGGCTGGTAATCTCCTCCTCTTTCACCTGCTCCGGCGACATATACTTGGGCGAACCTATGATTCCCCCAATTTGTGTAACTTCGGCGCTGATAATCTGGGCAATGCTGAAATCCCCTATCTTTACATCCATATCGGAGGTCAGCATTATGTTGCTTGGCTTTATATCGCGATGTACTACGCCCATGCTGTGGGCATAGTCGAGGGCCTTGCAGCACTTGAATATTATCTCTATTACTTTATCAACGGGTAAGATTTCGTGTTTCTTATTAAACTCTTTCAGGGTCTTTGCCCCTTTGACGTATTCCATGACGAGATAGCAGTACCTGCCTTCAATACCCGCGTCGTGGACGTGAATAATGTTGGGATGGTCAAGCATTGCGGCAATGCGCGCCTCGTTGAAGAAAAACCTGCGCCGCCGTGAGGCCCAGTCCTTGTCGTTGTCGCTGTCTGTGTCGGTTATTTTTACGGCCACTTCGCGATTGATAAACGGGTCATAGCCGCGATACACCACCGCCATGCCCCCGTGGCCTAGTTCCTCTTTTATATCGTACTTTCCTACTCGTTGGATGTCTATTTTAGACACTGTTTTATCTCCGCTTACACTTTAACATAACAAAGTTTCGGGGGCTTTTACAAGACGGCGACTGCCGGTGAGGGCAAACACACTGGTTAAGATTGATAGAATTAAGTATTGTGTCCTCCGAATCAGGAATTCCTGTCCTCAGCGATATATTTTTGTTGACTTTTTGTACACTGTTCTTTTATTATACATAATGTGCAATTAGGGTGCAAATGGTGCAATTCGATAAAAGAAAGAGAGGAGGCTGGATGAGGGAAAAAACATGAAATTTCTCGACTTTTTATTGCATATGCACAAGGACGGCCAACCACATGAAGCCGATACGAGGGCTGTTGAGCCACCGCAATTATTCCAACCACCTTATGCCTTAAACAAAAGGAGAAGTATCAGATACTCAGTCAAGGGCATTCCACCGAATAAAATTGGGACCATCGTCAATATCAGCAGAAGTGGCTGCATGATTAAAAAGACTACCCCTGACCACATCGACTTCATGCATATCATAATTCGCCTTGGAATCATAAAAATTACTGCATTGATAGTTTGGCAGGACGAGGATTTTTCGGGTGTTGAGTTTATCGGTGGATATAATGATCCCGGCTTTATCTCAAGACATATGATGCGGATTAAAGATGGTAAATTTAGCCCCTTAAAGAATATACGGGTAGAAACGATCATAGGATTTATATCAAGAGACCCATTCAGCAACATGCTAAATCTAATAGCAGAGATCGAGTCGCCTAACACCGATATAAACAGATTAAAGTCTTTAATCATAAAACTCCCGGACCTCGCGCCGGCGATAGTGGCAAAGGCCGGCATAAATAAAACGGAAGACGAAATAGGACTAAGAGATGTTGATCAGGCCGTTAAACGTCTTGGCATGGATACCGTTAAAAAAACTTCATTGGAATTTATAAAAATAAATAGAGAGAAGATAGAATCGATATCTCCGAAAAATAGCCTTTATGAATCTCTGAAGACAGTGAAAAAGGTATTTTTCGATATTCTCGCACCATATTTTGGATATACACGCAATACAGGGCTTGTCGATAACCTCGCGGCTGTCGAGTATAAGGGTATCGATATAATAACCACCAATACCGAAGAAACCCCTAAGATAAAGGAGTTCTATAACTCCACCCAAAAAATATACTCCGAGATGACAAGGTTTTGTGAAAGACTCCTTATCGGTAGAGACTTATTAAATATAAACAGAATCAATATAAGAATAAGAAAGACACTGATCGAACTTTTCGATGGATATCTGCTTGCACACATGATATTAAACCCTATATATGCACTCGATTCCTATGTGGAAGTGTCAATAAATAAAATCAATCTGAGTTTTGCTTACATAGCCTATTTGACATTCATATCAGCGGAGGCAATTATAGAAAAAGACGCTGCCAGCGTTGCGGTTTTCAAGGATCGGCTTCACGCAACAGGTATGGACTCAACCATGCTCAACTCATTTGTGTCAATGTGCGTCTCCGAGGTAAATAGAACCATGGCGGATTTAGGCCGAAGCACTAAATTAAAAGTTCCTGTGTCAGGGAAAGGATTTAATTTTGCCGATTATATGTCAATAAAAGATATACCTCAATATGGAAGGTTTATTAAACCATTCAAGGAATTAGACATTATAAAAAGAATGGTTATTGCCTATGAAGACGAGGCATACACTCACTTCATATTAGGCAAAATACTCTCTGGCGAAGATATTGGCCTCCACTCAAAGATGTTTTGTGTAATACCGTGCGAAAATCTATCAGCAGATGAAATAATATACGACACGTTTTCATTTTTCGGTATTGTAGTCCTGAAAAATATTGCTCAAATACCAAAACGCCACCTGAAAATGTTCGTCAAACTATGGAATCACTTTGATGGTATTCTAATTGTAACCTTCAATAAATACAGCATGGTCGATTTTCATTGCGCTGAATTATACACGTTATTAAAAGAAAGTATCATTGACTTTCCCTCGTATTTCGATAATGAAAAAATATACGATAAAATGATTGACCACACAGCGGCGTATATAAGTCCATATATTGAAGGGCAACTAAATGTCTTAAAATATAAGACAGAGAAATACTCTATGAACACAATCAGAGGTTGTGAATTACTAAACACAGCCCCGGCTGATACCGAATATGAAAAAGAAGACGACGAAGATAACCCATTAGTTGGATAAGACCGTAGGAAATAAATGGTGTCTGCTGTACTATTGAACATCAAGATTGAAGGCTGAGTTAAGATTTAATTAACAGAGATAATGATTGTGTCCCTCGAATTCATGCCCATAGCTATAGTTTTATTCCCAGCTTTTCAATCTCACTATTTATCCATTTTTCTGCTTCATTTTCTGTTTTTTCAATCGCCATTTCAACGCCTCGTTTGGCGATTTCAAGCAGGGATTTGGATAAATGCCTATCACTAAATGATTTTTCAATAAGCACCGTAATCTCTTTTTGCCTATCTTCCTTCAAAATAGGGATTATTGTCGCTTCCACTTGGTCTGGTCTCCAGTGGCTTATAATTGAGCCACCAGCATCACGTTCAATTTGTTTTTGAACTATTACAGAATTTAATACAAGCGTTAAATATTCAGGCAGTACTTGTTGGCTATCTATTTTCAATCTCAAAATACCGCCAGAGACGATCATTTTTTGTGGTTCTTCGTTTAAATAATAAGTTATGCCAGGCGTTGCGTCCTTTGACAGCAATAGCTCTCCCTTTTTCGGCTGGTGTTCATTTAGTTCACTATATAATTCTTCAGGAATAAATTGCTGGTTATTATCAGATATTCCAAATTTTGAAATATTGCTTACGCGAACAAAAGGCACTCCACTCTCTTGATATGCTTCGTTTCCCGGCTCAACGCTCTTTTTGATCTTCACCAGATTCCCCAATTCATCAAATCCGCCATTGTATTTTTTCACGGCTTCAATAATTTCCTCGTATTTCGGCTGAAAATACTCAGCGTCAAAACGTTCCGCTTGGTTGGTGTTGGAAAAATTCTTAACAAAGGTCAGTTTATGTTTTGGTTTCCAGTTCAAAAGTCCAAGTTCTGAAAGAAGAAGTCGCTCGGATTGGGTGTAGAGGGATTTAGATGTCCTATTTTTTAATATCGAACTCAAAACTATTTTCCTAATTTTCTCTTCAAATTTCTTATTAGGGATGAAGACTTGTATTTGCCCCATATCCTCCAGTAATAATCCGGTTTGTACAGCACCACGTATATTTCTTTTTATCTGCAACTTACCATATCTACACATTAAAAAAACTGATAAATATTCTGGATATATCTTTTTAGGTCTTAAAATTGCCAACTTACAACTACCAGTTGCTTTTTGAATATAATCTGTCATTAAAGAAAGGCTGCCCACCGTGCCAACGATTGAAAGCAAAACATCACCAACACTGAAATGAGACCTTTTCATATATGCGCGGTCATATATTTCCACAGGAATGAAAACAGGATTTGCATCCTCTAAGAAAAAATTAGTGTTAACATCTTGTCCTCGATAATAAGGAATACCGCCACATTCTATGTAATATTCAGCAACCGACATATGGTTTCCGTCAGAAATGTTGCATAAATTTGTTAATTGTTCATGTGCAATATTCTTTAAAGATTCCATTAAACCTAAGAAAATTGGTTGATAAAATTCACCATCTAATCTGCTGGTTCTTTCTAATTCTTTATAATGTACTATTGAGTACTGCATATCGTTTTACTCCCAAAAACTCAAATCTTCGCTCTTCGCCCACTCAATAAACTTTTCCGCCACCCCGTCGGGCAACGCCCCGTCATGGTTGTGCAAATCGTGGTTGATGATTAAATGGCTGTTTCTGTCCAACTTACGCTGACCGTTGCCGTTTTTGACAAAAACATACTCGCCGGAATTGTCCTTGCCGGATTTTTCTGATACAGCAAAGAAAATAGGATAATCTTCAGTCTTTAGACAAAGCGGCCCTTTTTTCGGGTCGTCATTCCATTTCTGGACGAAAAGTACACTGGTTTTAGTGCCTGTGTGAGGTTTGAACGTGTTTACATGAAGCCCAACCACTGCCAGTATTCTGGCTTTTTCTGATATATACTCACGAATGCATTTGTCCGAGGTGTTGTTAAAACGGCCTTGCGGCAAGACAAGAGCCATTCTGCCGCCAGGTTTCAAAAAGTTTAGATTCCTTTCGATAAACAGTATATCGCGCCCGACTTTTGACTTGAGTTTGTTCTTTTCGTTATAACCAAGATCATATTTATGGATTATGCGGGATTCTTTTATATCTCCGGCAAACGGCGGATTTGCCATTAGAATATCAAAATTAAATTCTTTGTAAGAATCAGGATCTTTTCGAACGGCTTCAAGCCTTTTTAGACCACCGTCGTAAGTTCTGAGCCAATCGCGGTTAGTTATAGTTTCGTTCCAGCGTTCATAGTCCAAATTGTTAAGGTGTAAAATATTGGTGTTTCCATCACCGGCAATTAGGTTCAAAGTACGAGCGACACGCACGACTTTTTCGTCAAAGTCAATGCCAAATACCTTTAGCACATCCTCTCTCTCCTCCTCGGAAACGTCCGTGTTCTGAAAAAGATGACCGGTAATGTAAAAAATAGTATGCACAGTAAATCCGCAAGAACCGGCGGCAGTGTCTATCATATATTCACCCTGCTTGGGATTGAGCATTTTGACGCACATATCAATCACATGGCGAGGCGTGAAATACTGTCCTTTTTCACCTTTTGCCGATTTGCTGATCAAATATTCAAAGGCTTCGTCAACGATTTGAAGATTAGAATTGAAAAGTTTTATATCCTGCAACCCGGAAACGCTGATGGAAAGATGAGACGGCGAAAGCTGAATTTGGCTGGCGTCGTCAAAAATGCCCGGCCATTTCGCTTTAGCATCATCAAAAAGCTTTTGAATTTTCTTCTTGAGTTCGCCTTCAGATTGGCCGGTGTTCCTAAACTCCAACATTCTAAAATTACTATCGTCGAGTTTTATTAAAACCTCTTTTAGTCTGTAATAATCACCCATATCCTCTTTGCTTAACTTATTTTCAAGATAAAGTCCAATACGCATTTTGTCTTTTTTACTTTGCAGTTCATCATAAAGTTTTGTAAAAATAAGTTTAAAAACTTCTTCGAATACATCCACTCCGGCGTTTGCCAAAACTTCATCTTCCATATCCTGAATTATATCTTTGAGTGATTTTCCTTCGTTAGGGATTTTGTCTTTGATTATTAAGTCTTTTAATGTAAATCTCTCTTTTAAAATATCTTCAAGTGTTTGGCCGGCTTTTGGAATATCGGTAATATCTTCAAAATAATTCGGGTCTTTCCGATTGTAGCGTGAAATTTGACCACCGTTAGTCCAAACGGCAATTGGTGCGCCGGTGGCGTTTGTGTAAGAACGAAGTTGATTTTTGCCTTCTTGAAGTTTTGGCTTTTTGATTTCAACGATGATGTATTCGACCTCAGGGCGGTCTTTATCAAAAATAACTATGCCGGCTGATTTTTGCTCTCGACCAAAACTGATTGGGTGCTCAAGCTTAATCCTTTTCTTAGGGTAGTCGTATTCCTCTATGAGTTTTAAAAGATAAAGCTGGCGAACAACCTCTTCTGGCTTTAAAACAATTTCTTTGCCTCGAATAGCGCAGACAACATAAGGCTTTCCGTCTTTTACAGTTATATTTTGTTCAAGCTCATCTATCAGTTTCCGATTAAACAAAGAAAGACTATAATTGGAGTCTTTTAATATCTGCTGTAAATTATTAGTCTCTGCCATAATATCACACCGTAAATAAACGGTAAACGGTTATTCCTCCATGTCGTAAACGACATCGGCAACCTCGGCTGCTGGCGCGGGTACACGGTTCATGGTAACACATTTTACTTTATGGAGGCAAGTGCCTTTTCGTAGAGTGTTTTCGTAGAGAGATTGTCCCGATGTATCCCGCCACGAATAGACTTCGTCGTGGGAGTCTATGTTAAGCAGATGGATCGTGTCATTGGTTAGGATGAATATGATGCGCAGGGCATGTGTTATCGAACAGGCATATGAACCCTTAAGATTGCCTTTCAGCGCATGTGTTTCAGGAGAAGGATCTAAGGGATTCTCTTCATCTGTGTTAAACGGGCTTGCATCCTTATCTATGGCCCGTCGTGGTTGACCACACAAGTTACGGGCAAATGGATAGTAAAAGTAGTACCTTCGCCAACAACCGAACTTACCTCGATACGGCCTCCATGCTCCTGAATGATTTTATTTGTTACGGAAAGCCCTAGCCCTGTGCCTTTGGAGCCTTTTGTGCTGAAAAAGGGCTTGAAAAGAGAACTCAGAGTATCCTTGTCCATGCCGCAGCCTTGATCCGTTACGCTGATAGAAACTTCTTTTTCGCTGCCGCCCGAAGCAATTGAGGTAATAACTCTGACTTTGGCGTTTTTATCTTTTTCGCAGGCATCAATGGCGTTGCCCACAAGATTGAGTACGCAGCGGTATATGCCCTGAGGGTCGGCGAATATCTCGGCAGAGCCGCCCGATGAGGCACCTGTGCCAGGTATATTCCCGGCAGTGCAAAGGTGCCAATCAGGTTGAAGCCTTGATTCGAATTCCAACTCAACTGCAACTTCCTTCGCCTTTGACCTCATCAGGACAACAACCGGCTCAACAACCTCATCGACATTCATTAGCTCACATTCGGGCTTACGCTCCTTCGCAAACGTCAACATGTCCTTAACAAATCCGGTTAATCTGCCGATACTTGACTCGACCATTTTGTAGCCTTTCGTTTCAACCTCCGGCTCAGAAGATGTCTCCACATCCTGATGTCCTTTTTGTAATTCCTTTTTCAGAAAATAAAGTCCGCCTT
>JADFXO010000539.1 GCA_015233485.1 Nitrospirota bacterium | reverse complement strand
CTGATACTTGAGGGCATATAATATGTCCTCTTCCCGTATCAGCTTTTTCTTAAGCAGGTAATTACCGAAAAATAGTCTGTTTTCCATGCTAATTGATAACATAAACAATATTACTAAATAAGTCAATCACGAGTTAAGCCAGCCAAGATACTCCTGCGCGCCCTCCACTATGGGCAGTGCAATGATCTCCGGCACGGTATATGGATGAAGCTCTCTGACCCTGGACATCAGGGCAGGGAAATTCACCTTTTTTGC
Source organism: Nitrospirota bacterium (assembly GCA_015233485.1). GTDB lineage: Bacteria > Nitrospirota > Thermodesulfovibrionia > Thermodesulfovibrionales > Magnetobacteriaceae > Magnetominusculus. Next base: position 2,001 of record JADFXO010000539.1, on the reverse strand, counting down.
CTTTATTATCAGTAGCAGTTCTTGTTCTTGCCGCACCTTGCCTTCCCAGTGGAATATGGATTTAATATCATTTACTATGTTGACGCATTTTGCCAGATTCGCGCCGACCAGGGCCTCGGCTATGGTTACAGCCGTCGTCTTATCAGGTACGGTTACTAAGACTATGTAAAAATCCATCGGTTCAGTCTCCTCTGTGCAAACGGCCATTGCCGCGATTTAAAATCTAAAATAGATAAACGGATTATATGTGCCCGTTGCCAGCGACATTGCAGAGGCCAGAAGCGCCAGAAAAAGAAACACTATGTATAAACCCGACATGCTGAATTTGTAGATATCGGACAGAAAAAGATTTTCCTCCAATATGAGTTTCAGTCTATCATAAAGCGTAGCTATCAATGGCACAACCGGCGCACTGAAAATAATACCAACGGGAAGGACAATCAGGATTTCGTTGTTAAGAAACGTACCCATAGGATATAACATACCGTTGCCGGCGCCAAGGCCGGCCATCGCCTTTAGAAATGCCGCGGCATATTGAAACGTATCCGCCCTGAAAAATACCCACCCCACAAGGACAATAGAAAGCGCGTAAACGTGGGCAACGGGAGACCACACCCGCTTTAAGAGTTTCTCCAGGCCCAACCGTTCAAGCACCATGAACAGGCCGTGAAAAAGTCCCCATACGACAAAATTCCAGCTTGCCCCGTGCCAAAACCCCGTGCAGAAAAACACTATTAACAGGTTTAGGTAAAGCCTTCCCGTACTTACGCGGTTGCCCCCCAGCGGCACATAAAGATAATCCCTGAACCATCTCGATAACGATATGTGCCATCGCTGCCAAAACTCGCGAATCGATTTGGCTATGGATGGGTAGTTGAAGTTCTCCAGAAACTCAAAGCCAAACATACGGCCAAGTCCGATTGCCATATCTGAGTAGCCTGAAAAATCAAAATATATCTGAAGGCTGTAGGTTACTACACCAAGCCACGCAAGAGGCGCTGTGAGTTCATGGCCGGGGATAGCGAAAATCTTATCCGCCACACCTCCCATCGCATTTGCTATGAGGACTTTTTTCCCAAGTCCCAGGGTGAACCTCCTGACCCCGGTGGCAAACTTATCGATAGTTGTAGCGCGTGTAAGGAGCTGTGCCGCCACGTCGTGATATCTTATTATTGGCCCTGCCACCAGCTGCGGGAAGAACATGATGTAGAGGGCAAGATTTGGCAGGCTGGCCTTTTTGACGTCCGTGTACTCTCCCTTTGTTTGTTTTCTGTAAAGGTCGATAACGTAAGACAGGCTGTGAAACGTATAAAAGGAAATGCCAAGGGGCAGATGGACTTCCTTCATAACTATCTTCTCATAACCGGCATAGACTACGAGATAGTTTAAATTATTCACGATAAAATTCGCGTACTTGAAAAACACAAGGAGCGACAAATTAGCTATTACCGCGTATGCCAGCGCCCTCTTAGGCGCAACCAGGTGAGAGTCCTCAAGCAGGAAAGCAAAAAAGTAGTTTATTAAGATAGAAAGGAGCATCAGGAGCAGAAATGCCCCTTCTCCCCACGCGTAAAACAACATGCTCACGGCAAGCAGGAATACGTTGCGAATCTGCGTGTTTTTGAGGCTGAGGCCGATAAGCAGCGTCAGAGGAAGAAAGAGAAACAGAAACAGAGGCGAGCTAAATACCATGTGTCAGTTTACCCGTAAACAGAACAGGCCGCGCCAACGGCGAGCCGCGCAACAACTTTAAATTGTCTGACCACGTTGCCATATCACCGTGATGATTATAGCCTTTTTCACCCAAAAAACGCAAGAACCCTATAAGGATTAAAGACGAAGGGGGATAATCCCCCTTCACCCCGTATTCTCGCACATGTTTTATCCCCTGAATTCCATCTGCCGCTCGTTGGCGGCTTCGGTACTCCGGTTAAAGGCTATTATGACACACAGTCTTCGCAACATTGACAATATCCATGTGATGTTGTTATAGTACAATCG
>JADFXO010000538.1 GCA_015233485.1 Nitrospirota bacterium | reverse complement strand
TTTTCCAATCTTCCAATGTCTTCCTTTGTTCTTCCGTCATCTGTAATGGGCTCGCTGGTTTCCACATACCGCTGATTATACCATAACCCTAAACTATTGTAAAGATATTATTGTAACAGTACACTAGAAAGGAACTGTATAGCCTGATAGAATTTTCTCGTTATAGCCCTGCTTTACCGGTTAACAATCCGTTTACCAACGTGCAGTCGAGCCTTTATTGGTCGTCTACTACGAGCGCCTACGACACTACCTCCGCCTGGGTCGTCGACATGTCGGATGGCTACGTGAACGTCGGCGATAAGACGGGCTACACCTACGTTTGGCCCGTGCGTGCCGGACAGGTAGGTTCTCAAGTCAACGCCGTCCCCACAATGACTGAATGGGGAATGCTTGTTTTCATACTTCTTTCGTGTTTATCGATTGACTATTTTTTAAGGCAGAGTAAACGTAAGGCATAAAGAATTGGATTTGTAGACAAGGTTGAAGGAGAGTAGATTAAATGGCAAACATAATTGAATCACTTGGTTATAGTCTTGGGAAAGTTCATATTGGTATGATTGCTTATGCATGTGATCTGTACCGCGGTGGACAACTTGATCCGCTTAAAACCATTTTAGAAAAATTGAAGGTAAAAGTTCCTAAAATACCTACAGCTAAACGAGAATGGAAGCTATCAAAAGGGATTCGCGTCGATCTTGCTATTTTTGATGGCAAATCGGAGAAGCCAAGCATCATCATCGAAATGAAGGTTGATGATCATGAGAAAGATGTCAAAATCGATGGTATGTATATACCCCAGACCAAGGCATATGCTGAAGCTGCGCCAGAAGATACAGACCGCCTCTTTATAACATTAGGGCACGGCGAATACTATCATCCTCCACGTGATGATAGTATTCGGTGGGTGCAACTGTCTGACTTCGCAAACTCTGTTGAAACGGCTGCTAAGAGTAGCAATCTCCCTTGGGTTCAAGACTGGGCATCAGCCCTAAAGAATGAACTATATCGAAGAAATGAAGTTACAAACAATATCAGAAATAACCTTGAACTTTTTCGTTCCGGCTCGTGGAACATTATTTTTCTCGGTTTATTAAAAGACTCCTTGTTGGAGAGTTCTGCAGTTAAAGCTCTTGATTTTGATCCGAGATGCTATGCCTATGGAACACGACCAGATACCATTTTGAATTTTAGTTGGGACGGTTGTGCTCGATATGCAGAGATAAATAATAATGGTAAATTAAACTTAAAGATTAACTTAGATGAATGTGTAGATGATAAGAAGCGGGAAGCCATTTATCACAATACCAAAGAACACCTTCAAAACAGATTAGGCGTGTCTGATGATAAAATAATTAAATGTAGTCTCAGTCAGGGTTCAGCCACCATAGCATCGTTGGATATTGGATTGGCAACAGATAAGAATGCTCTACAGTATGAAAATGATAAGGGAAAAAACTATACAGTTAGCTTGCTTACAAAATACCTAACGGCACTTTATTCAAAAAAAGTACTCAACAAATAGAGAAAAAGGATTATTTTGTCTAATATTGTGAAAGAATACCCGTTCGTTTAGTCTTTACGGAAAATAAGTATTTTCCGTAAAGAAGGGGTTGTTCAGACCAAAACAAGGTCTTTACGGGGAAAACTGCATATTCAGTGTAAAACCATCATAAGTGGACAAAGTGTCAAAACCTTGTTAAGACCCCTCTTAAACCCATGCCAATAGCGCTATCGTACATTTTGCACAAAATTACAGCACACTTTTAGGCCGTTTCTAACGAGGTGTCGGGGTGTCTTTTTTGAAAATCACGATGACGGAAGGAAAGGGGGCGGAAGTTGAAACGCCGTTAAACTTCACCCGTCCTCGAATGTAGCGGATTTCCGCATAGGGCAACACATAATCATGCCACCATCGAGAATCCGTCCGCGCCGGTAGCAGACAAATCACGATAGCGCCCAGGTGGGCGCTATCGTAAGCCTTTTTCATCCAGTGCCGCAACTTCGCGCCATAGGGCGGATTAAGCCAGCAAACACCCTCCCAATGACGGGTTAGTGCATCGTCCCCAGGCGAAAAAAAGCGGGCGCACTTGGCGTTATGCGGTAAAGCGGCAAGGTCTATCGTAAAATGAAATTCCCGATCCAACTCGTCGAAAAGTTCCGGCGGGGTCTCCCACTCGTCGGATTTATGCCTGTGATAGACCGGCAAACGCCTCCTACGGCGCTGCCGGTAGGCGGATTGACGTTCGGCATTACTTCGGTAAATG
>JADFXO010000537.1 GCA_015233485.1 Nitrospirota bacterium | reverse complement strand
TATATTAAAGAGGGTGGAAGGCGTCGGCGACATAACAGAGATATTCAACAAGATTTGCGCAATCTTAAAATGATGCGCTTAAAATAATTGAGATGTTAGTACGCTTTACATGTTAGCGGGTTAGTATGCGGGTAACACAAAAAAACTAAGGAGGAGTTAAGAAATGGCATTGGTCAAACCACACGGCAAGAACAAGACGTTGATGCCCTTGACGCTTGAGGGTAAGGAAATGGAGGCTGAGAAGGCTAAGGCGAAGGGCCTGACGCAGGTGCGTATGTCATCAAGAGAGACCGGCGACCTGATAATGTTGGGAATAGGTGGTTTTACCCCGCTTGAAGGTTTTATGGGGCATGACGACTGGAAGGGTGTGTGCGATAGCTATAAAATGGCCGACGGCGTATTCTGGCCGATACCTATAACGCTGTCAACGAGCAAGGGGCAGGCTGACAGCTTAAAGGACAATGAAGAGGTTGCCCTCGTCGATGAGTCAACCGGCGAAGTAATGGGCACTATGGTTGTAAAAGAGAAATATGCGATAGACAAGACCCACGAGTGCAAGCAGGTATATAAGACCGATGACAAGGCGCACCCGGGTGTTGCGATGGTCATGGCACAGGGAGACGTAAACCTTGCCGGCCCTGTGAAGGTGTTGAGCGAGGGGGCGTTCCCGACCGAGTTCGCCGGAGTATATCTTACGCCTAAAGAGACGAGAAAGATATTTGAGGATAAGGGCTGGTCAAGGGTGGCGGCGTTTCAGACAAGAAACCCGATGCACCGCTCACACGAGTACCTTGCGAAGCTCTCACTTGAGATATGCGACGGACTCATGATACATTCGCTGCTGGGCAAACTCAAACCCGGCGACATCCCCGCAGACGTAAGGGGCAACTGTATTGATACGCTGATAAAGTATTATTTTGTCAAGGACACATGCGTACAGGCAGGCTATCCTCTGGATATGAGATATGCCGGGCCGAGAGAGGCGCTCCTGCATGCCCTGTTCAGGCAGAACTATGGTTGCAGCGATTTGATAGTTGGAAGAGACCACGCGGGTGTCGGCGATTACTACGGCCCGTTTGACGCCCATCACATATTCGACGATATCCCGAAAGACGCCCTTGAGACAAAGGCGTTAAAGATAGACATGACGTTTTATTGTATGAAGTGCGACGGCATGGCCTCAAACAGGACGTGTCCTCACGACAAGGCTGACAGGTTGAATCTCAGCGGCACGGCCCTCAGAAAGATGCTTTCGGAAAATACGCCGGTGCCTGACCACTTCAGCCGCCCTGAGGTGTTGACGATATTGCAAAAATACTATGCCGGCCTCACAGAGAAGGTTGAGATTAAGCTGCACAAGCACTCAACCGGAGAGAGCGCGAAATAACTAAGGAGGGGGTATAAACTTACCCCCTTTTTTGTTTGATAAAATTAGCGGACAAAGAGGAAAAGGAGGTGAAGGCGGCAGCGCACGACCCTAAAGTAGATAACGACATGAAGGTGATCTTGGCTTTTTAAGCCAAAATATTTTGTAAGGAGGTATATTTATATGCCGAGTTTTGTAATGACAGAAAAGTGTGACGGCTGTAAAGGGCTGGAAAGGACAGCTTGTATGTACATCTGCCCAAACGATCTTATGAAGCTTGACCGCGACAGGATGAAGGCGTTCAACCAGGAACCCGAGCAGTGCTGGGAGTGCTACAATTGCGTAAAGATTTGCCCTCAGCAGGCGATAGAGGTTAGAGGTTATGCGGACTTTATTCCACTTGGCGGCAACGTAATTCCTATGAGGGGTTCGGATGCCATAATGTGGACGGTTAAGTTCAGAAACGGCGCGTTAAAAAGGTTTAAATTCCCGATCAGAACGACGGCCGAAGGTTCGATAGACCCGTACAAAGGCAAGCCCGAGGCGGACTTTGCGAATATCAAGAAGCCCGGATTTTTTAACCTGACAACGGTAAAAACCTTAAAATAAAACTTAGGAGGCTAACACGATGGAATTAGAAACATGTACATTTGCATACTGTCAAAGACCTGAGATGATAGAGGTCGAGACCGACGTATTGTTAATCGGCGGCGGTATGGCTAACTGCGGCGCAGCATATGAGGCAGTGCGTTGGGCAACGCCCAAGGGATTAAAGGTAACTTAGAAATGTCTCCCAATCCGGAAAGATTACAATGGCAATCAATGCCCTTAGATGTTCCCATAGGTTACGTTTGCTGCCGCACTTTTCCCTGCATTGCTGATACAACACATCGCTCAGTTCA
>JADFXO010000536.1 GCA_015233485.1 Nitrospirota bacterium | reverse complement strand
ATTACAGGTAAGAAATAAGACTAATATATATTATATATGCCAATGTATTATATATAAGGAGGGGGTATATGGCATCAGGATTTAATGACCTTATAGACTCGACGATGAATTTCGTAAAAGACCAATTCGGCCAAACCGGCCAACCAAGTGTTAACATTTTCTGGGACTACCTGGCGCTGCTTCAGAACAGGGGATTCGCTATGAGCAACGACTTCACAGAGTTCTCTTCGCGCGTTTTGGAAGCTATGATTGATTACCAAAAGGCCGCCGGTTCTATTTCCGGCATGGAAACCCCACTCATCGAAATCACCCAGGTTATGCTCGATTTTATCAAAGACTCTAAAGGTACGGGAAACTGGAACGATTTTATGAACCAACTGGCAGATAAAAACATCCAACTCACCGACGAATACACGCAGTATATAAAGCGAGTGATAGAAGCAGTACATACTGTATATTCATATCAAATCTGGTAGTGGTTTTTTCCCTTACAAAACGCCGTTAAATCGCCGTTAAATATTAGGTGAGGCATGAAGATTGATGACCTAAGAAGTATAGGGCGGGAGCTTCTTCTGGAAGTCCCCCGATATCGTTTCGCCGCGGACGCACGCAAGGGGCTTCGTACAGGGGCCGGTGGGGATACGACATTCCCTATGGATGAAATTGCGGAGACTATAATTATCTCCCGTATAAAATCAATGGGTGAGCCTGTCAGCATAGTCTCTGAGGAGTTTGGCATAGAAGACGAGGACAACTCCCGTCTGAGGGTAATCATAGACCCGATAGATGGCAGTAAAAATGCCATAAACGGCCTCCCCATATTCTGCACCTCTATTGCCGTTGCTGACGGCACAAGGCTCGACGATGTATTCATGGGATATATTGTCAATCTCATAAGCGCGGACGAGTTTTGGGCGGTCAAAGGACACGGGGCTTGTTACTTTAACAGGAATAAAGTACACACGACAAAAGACGACAAAATAGATACAGTCCTTTATGAATCGCAAAGGCCGTCCGAGGAGCTGCCGCGCATGAACCGCCTGTTTTCTCACGCAATAAGGACACGATGCCTTGGGGCAACCGCCCTCAATCTCGCGCACGTGGCCGCTGGCTCTGCCAGCCTGTTTGTCACCCTGTCGAAATCAAGGAGTTTCGATTTTGCCGCCGGATATTTAATCGTAAAAGAGGCCGGGGGTGTCTGTACCGACGCCGAAGGCCATGACATCGGCCACATCCACACCGGACTTGGAAAGACGAACACTATACTGGCGTCATCCAACACGCGAGTGCACGACAAGGCCCTCGACGCCCTGAATAATCCCATGAGGCCGTAACCCGGTGAAGCCGACGACTTCATCCTTATCAGGCAGCTCCATATTCAGCCGCTTTGTAGAATCGGCGATGAGAAACTCCGCAAAGACGGCATTTATACATTGTACCGCCGCAGAACAATCCCCCGGCTCCGCCGCAAATTGCCGGACGTACACATATGCGGACATTCTCAACAAGGCGGCCTCTATCGCTGTACTTCTGAAAGACGCTGTCTTAACTGGCGGCGCGAGGGCGGCGATATGTGCCGGGAATTCGCCGCAGTGGTGCGCGTCATACCTTGCGATAACGGCGGCGGGCGGTGTTTCAGTCCCATTGGACGCGGAACTTGGCGACGGGGAAATCAGAAATCTGCTCGTGAACTCCGGCGCCACCGCCATCTTTACAAGCCGTTATACAAAGGACAAGGTACAAAACGCGCTTGAAGGTTTAGGAGTCCGGCTCATATCATTCGATTCAGTGGAGTTTAATGACATATGGCAAGACAGTGAACACGCTGACACTCCCCCCGAATTTACTCCCGCGCCACAGATGCCTGACAATACCGCGTCGATAATATATACATCCGGCACAACGTCAACCCCCAAGGGGGTCATTCTGACACATGGAAATTTCCTCTCCGACGCCGAAGCGGTAATCGAAACGAAGCTCATAACCGCCTCAGACAATGTCCTTTCCGTCCTCCCCCTTCATCACACCTATCCCTTTATGTGCACATTTTTAGTGCCCTTATTAGTTGGGGCAACGATCACATATCCACCCGGCCTTAAGGGGCAGGAGCTGACAGGTACGATTCGCAGTCAGGGCGTTACTATTTTAATCGCTATTCCACGCCTGCTGGAGATGTTTTTGACCGCCATAGAAAACAAGATAACGGCAAAACCAAAGCCAGCGCGTCTTGCCATTGCCGCTATGAACACCATATCGCACTCGCTCAGGCGCACGCTTGATGTAAACGC
>JADFXO010000535.1:1811-2296 GCA_015233485.1 Nitrospirota bacterium | reverse complement strand
GTAAATGCTGACAGCCTTGCGGCGTTGTTGTTGGCTCAGAAGGAGAGAAAGGAGAAGTTTGAAACGGAGATAACTCAAAAGAGACAGGTTCTGGAAGAAGAAATATCCGAAAAAAGACTGCTATGGAAAAAGGAGCAGGCAGAATATGAGGCAACGACAAAGGAGAAAGATGCACAGTCCAAAAAAGAAAAGCAAAGGGTTGAGGAAGAGTATAACTATAGTTTCCAGTTGAAGAAGAAAAAAGAGTCCGATGAGTACGAAGCGAAAAAGGCAGCCCAGGAAAAAGAACTTCAAGAAAAGAGCGAAGCCTTTGACAGGGATATTTTAGAAAGAGAGTCTACGCTTGCAGCAAAGGAGAAAGAGTATAACGAGTTAAAGGCTAAGGCTGAAACATTCCCATCACAACTTGAAAAGGCCGTCAAAGATACCGAGAAGGCTGTACTCAGTGGATTGGAAATAAAATATAAACATGAGGCAGCACTTTT
>JADFXO010000535.1:0-1743 GCA_015233485.1 Nitrospirota bacterium | reverse complement strand
AAGGAGCAGGATGAGATGATTCGCCAGCTAACACAAAGGACAAGTGAGGCGGGGCTTCAAGTGAGAGATATTGCGGTAAAGGCTATAGAAGGAGCCTCATCGCAGCGTGTGATTATAAGGGAACAGGAAAAGGGGGAATGAACTTAATACTTATAAGTATCCCTCAAAGGGCACTATTATGACTCAATTCGATATGAATTCAATAGAAAACACCGCGCTGCCTGAGTTGGATGTTCTGGGCGTTAGGACACTCGTTATCCATAAAACCCTTGAGTATCTCATGGAAAGAAAAGTAGAGCTTGACTTAAAGCATATCTCTCTTGACGATAAGGACACGTATGACTTGCTGAATTCGGGACTTACGACAGGAGTATTCCTGCTTGACAATAGTGACATGAGGGATATTCTGATAAAGATATCGCCCAACCGGTTTGAGGATATTATAGCTCTTGTCGCCCTCTATCCACCAGGACCTATTGGCAGCACAATGATGGATGATTTAATTAAGAGAAAAAAAGGCCAGATTACTATCCAATACGAAATCCCACAGCTTAAGGAAATCCTCGACGAAACATACGGCATCATACTCTATCAGGAGCAGGAGATGAGAATTGCCAATAAACTTGCTGGATTTTCAATGGGCCAGGCAGACAACCTGAGAAAGGCAATGTGTAAGAAAATCCCCCATGAGATGGACAAGCAAAAAGATGCTTTTGTGGAGGGTGCTGCCAAAAACGGTATAAGGGATATCTTAGCTATTAAGATATTCGATCTCATGGCGCTTTTTGCCAAGTACACTTTTAACAAGTCACATGCGATCGCCTATGCCTACATAGCATACCAAACTGCATACCTGAAGGCACACTTTCCCGTTGAATTCATGACGGCCAATCTTTCATGTGAAGACTGCTCCGGCAAGGTCGCTAGGCTCATCGAGGAATGCCATGAGATGTCAATAGAGATCCTACCACCCGATATAAACAGTAGCCACAGTAAAGATAAAATCATAGGCTCGGCAATAAGTATCGGCCTTGAGACGGTTAAAGACGTTGGAAGTGCAGTGATTGAGTCGATTCTTGAGACACGTAAGACAAACCCCCTTGCCTCGTTAGAGGATTTCATTCAAAGAGTGGATTCTCGCAAAGTAAATAAAAAGGTAATAAAGAACCTGATACAGTCCAGTTCATTCGATGCCCTTATTAAATCAAGGGATAGTGCCGTTGATAGTCTTGATATGCTATGATGGGATTAATTTATGTTTTGGTAACAGTAAGGAGGTTTGATGGAATCGGAAGAAGATGAGGCGTATAAAGGTCACTTAGCGAGGCAAATATGGATAGAAGGTATAGATAAAGCAGTAAGAAGTAAACTTGCTGGCGGCACAGATGATGAATTATGTCAACTCTGGTTAGAAGCTATAGATGCCTTTATGGAACTCTATTACCCTGAAGACACCGAATGGAAACAGTTTAGCTCGAATGAAAAGTATGAAAAAGTAAATAATTCAATGATTAACTATAAGGGCTTTATCGATGCAGTTAATAGCAGTATAGACGAGATGAAACTAGGACTCAGTAATTCAAAACAGGCTGAAGACAAAAATGCAATGAACATTATTACAAAAGCTTTCAGCAGAGCTGCAAAGAGGGAAGTCGAAAGCGGTATTGATCTTGAGCCTGGTAAGGAATTAATGTCAAGTGAGACGATTGCAGAATTAGGAATAACCAAGGAGAAGTTGACAAT
>JADFXO010000534.1 GCA_015233485.1 Nitrospirota bacterium | reverse complement strand
GCAAAAAGTCAGCGGCCAAAAATATGAGGCATATGAGGCGCTGGGGGAATTTGCCGACTACATGCTCTCGATTGACACAACGGCCGTCTACGGCAGTAAAATAAAACCACCGGGGCTGCGCCAGCTCTTTCCATCGCCGTATAAGGGCGGGGCGTGTAAGCGATTTAATATGTTTTTACGATGGATGGTAAGAGACGCCGACATTGACCTCGGCATATGGACAGAAATTCCAAAAAACTCCCTCATCATCCCCCTTGATACGCATATTGCAAGAATCGCAAGATGCCTCGGCCTAACGAACAGAAAGAGCAACGACTGGAAGACGGCGGTGGATATAACCCAAGCCCTAAAACGCCTTGACCCTGATGACCCGCTCAAATACGACTTCGCCCTGTGCCATCACGGCATATCAGGGGCGTGCAGCGCCAAGCGCGATGACAATGTCTGTAAGTCATGCGCTATTTATTCGGGCTGATGTGGCGTCAGAGAAATTACTCATCGCGGCCTTCTATCATTTGAACAAATTGATATAATCTTGCAAGAGAAAAATCCGGTTGCGGGAAAAACCCGTGATTTCTTTAAGTATGCCAATTTTTTGCATGTCCTGAACAATATTATTGGCTGTGCGAAAAGAAACATTGAGATTTTTAACGGCATTAGCGACTGTCAAATACGGATTAGAAAACAATTGCATTAACAACTTATGCATCGTTTTTGCCCTGCGGTCAAGATTCAAGATTTGCTTCTCATAGTTAGTACGCAGGTCAATAATCTTCTCGAACGTGCCCTTGCTTTTTTTTGCCGTTTCAATCACCGCTGAAAGGAAAAAGACGATCCATTGGTCCAAATCATTACGTTGCCGTACAAAAGTCAGGGCGTCATAGTAAGCCCCTTTATTTCTTTCAAAAAAATCCGAAATGTAAAGTGTTGGTTTTCGCAAAATCCCAAGCTCGTTAAGGTGAAGCCCGATGAGCATACGGCCAACTCTTCCATTGCCATCGTTAAATGGATGAATTGTCTCAAACTGGTAATGCGAAATAGCCATCTTTATGAGATTAGGCATGTCGAGTTTTTTGTTGTGCCAAAAGAATTCAAAGTCTTTGAGGACTTCCGGCAAGTCCTGAGGATGAGGAGGGATGAAGGCGGCCGTTTGAATACTCGCGCCGCCAATCCAATTTTGTGACGTACGCACCTCCCCAGGCTGTTTATTTTCGCCGCGAACACCGGATAACAAAATTTTGTGAGCTTCCTCTAAAAGCCTCATTGAGATTGGCAGCTCATTCAGCCTGTCAATGCTCGTGTTCATTGCCTTGATGTAATTCTGCACTTCCGCCCAATCATCTCTTCTTTCAGGCGCAATTTCCTCTTCTGGCAACAACACTTCATCTATTGCAGTGCGTGTTCCTTCAATCCTGCTGGACATAACCGCTTCATTAAGCACATGCATCTGAATGAAGAAATCTACATCAGGGACAAGAGTCGAATAGGCATCCAATGCACCAACAAACCTGCCCGCTTCCTCCAAAAGAACATGGATTTTTGAGTCTGCCCATTCATATGGACGGTTTACCGGAGAAGGCATAAAACTTTGGTATTCGTAGTCCTTGCCAGAATGGTGTTTCTTGTAAGAGCCTGCTATAAATTTGTTTAGCTGTTTTTGCATAATTTACCAAAGATGCAACGCGCGCCTTTATACTACCATTTAACGCCAAAAAGTACAATAAGGATATTTATATTATACTTTAACGCCAAAAAGTACAATAAGGATATTTATATTATACTTTAACGCCAAAAAGTACAATAAGGATATTTATATTATACTTTAGAAACAACTCCGGCGCGTCCCCATATTGAGAGCGCGCCGGAGATTTGCATGTCTGTCTGTTACGGGCCTATCTGATATAGGCCTCTGTGACGTATCTTCTCATCATTCTGTGGGTGTTGAAGTAGTAGGCGTTTTTGCCTATCGTGTTTTTCATGATGAAAATCCACTTTTTCCTGTCGTTGTAGTAGGTTGGGATGATGATATTCTCAAGCTTGTTGTAGAGGTCGTCGGCGTCGATTTTATTCATACTCTCGTCGGGTTCGATCTCTGTCGGGGCCGGGCCGATTGACCAGCCGGTGTATCCTTCTATATGTCCTTCTATCCACCAGCCGTCAAGGACGCTGAAATTGGGAACGCCGTTATGGGTCGATTTCATACCGCTTGTGCCGGAGGCCTCCAGCGGCCGAAGCGGGTTGTTCAACCACACGTCCACCCCTGTTGAGAGCATCAGGCCGATGTCCATTTTATAGTTTTTG
>JADFXO010000533.1 GCA_015233485.1 Nitrospirota bacterium | reverse complement strand
AGGACACTGAGACGACCATGAAGGACATTATCGGGATTTTCGGCGAGGATGTCGGCTTTATGGTCAACGCCCTGACTAAATTAAAACGGATGGAGTTCAAGACAAGAGAGGATGCCCAGGCCGAGAATTTCAGGAAGATGTTCGTAGCAATGGCCGAAGACGTCAGGGTGATACTCATAAAATTTGCAGACAGGCTTCACAATATGAGGACACTGCAGTTTATGCCGCCCCACAAGCAAAAACTGATAGCCGCCGAGACGCTGGATATATACGCTCCGCTTGCAAACCGTCTTGGCATGGGCTGGCTAAGGGCAGAGTTTGAAGACCTCGGATTTAAATACCTGCATCCTGAGATTTATGAGGATTTGTATAAAAAAGTCGTCGCTAAACAGCAGATGCGCGAAAATTTCGTCAAAGCCCTTGCCGTAACTATCGAAGAGAAACTATCCGAGCATAATATCCCGGGGCGTGTAAGCGGGAGGGTGAAGAATTTCTATGGCATCCACCAGAAGATGCAGGCGCAGCGTGTGACCTTTGAGGAGGTCAACGACATGCTGGGCCTGAGAGTTATAACGCAGACAAAAGAGCAGTGCTACATTATACTCGGCCTGATTCATTCGCTTTGGTTGCCGGTGCCGGGGCGGTTTAAGGACTACGTAGCCATGCCCAAGTCAAACAGGTATCAATCGTTGCATACAACCGTGCTAGGCCCAAGCGCGGAGCGCATAGAGTTCCAGATCAGGACTGAGGAGATGAACATGATAGCCGAAAAGGGCATCGCCGCCCATTGGCTATACAAGGAGCGCAGCCGTCAGGTTGAGAAAAAAGACGCCATGTACATCGAGTGGCTCAGAGAGCTGATACACCTGCAAAAGGACTCAAAGGACGCGCGCGAATTTCTTGAGATGTTCAAGGGTGAGATATTCTCTGAGGTTGTATTTGTCTTCACGCCCGCCGGTGAGATAAGGGAACTGCCCGCCGGGGCAACCCCCGTGGACTTCGCCTACGCCATTCATACCCACATAGGAAACCGCTGTGTCGGGGCAAGGTGTAACAACAGGATGGTACCTCTTAAATATCAATTGAAAAACGGGGACACTATTGAGATAATCACCTCAAACACGCACAGCCCAAGCAGAGACTGGTTGAACTTTGTCGTAACGCACAAGGCAAAAAACCGCATCAGGCAGTTCATAAAGGTCGAGCAGCGCAAGCAGGGTATCGAGCTTGGCACGTCGATTTTAGAAGATATGCTCATAAGAAATAAGATAAAGCTTGCAACTCTGAAATCCAAAAAGATGCAGGAGACAACCGCCCAGTTGAATTATAAAACCCTCGATGATTTACTGATGGCAATCGGTTACGGCAAACTGTCTCCGAGGCATGTGGTCAACCTTTTGAGTCCCGAAAGGTCAGAAAATAAAGGGAATAAAGAGGCCGACGCGCCGCCCAAACCTCGTAATACAGAAAAACCCAACAAGGGAGTACAAATCACGGGCGTGGATAATCTGTTATACACAACGGCCAAGTGTTGTTTCCCCGTACCGGGCGACAACATATATGGATTTATCACGAAGGGAAAAGGAGTTACTATCCACCGCACGGATTGCCATAATTTTAAGCGCTCCTCCCTATTGGACGAAAACAGGATTGTTTCTGTTACGTGGCAATCCGAGGACAACACCACAGCCCCTGCCAAACTCTATGTTGAAACAATGGATAAACAGGGAATGCTTGCAAACCTGACAAATGTTATCACGGCCTTCAACATCAACCTGTCACACCTTGAGGCCCGCTCCTCTTCAGATAAACACGCCCATTTCGTCTTCATTTTAGACGTAAGAGACAAACCCCAGCTCATGAACCTCAGCTCGAAACTCTTGTCATCGGACGGCGTCATAAGCGTTAACAGGTGATTTTTTAATGAAAAATCTGTCCGATGACTTATTAATAATAGAAAGGGATAAGTTCCAGCACTACCTCGACTTAGTAGGGGTGATGATAGTTGTCCTCGATAGGGAAGGTAATGTCTCTCTTATAAATAAATGGAGCTGTAATATCTTAGGCTATGGCAAGGATGAGATAATTGGGAAAAACTGGTTTGACAATTTCCTGCCCGCGAGCATAAAAGACAGCGTAAGAAGTATATTTAATCAGACCCTCAGCGGTGAGATAGAATCTGTAATGCTACCCAAAAGTCAAGACATTTTTTCACCCCAAAAGAGGTAGAGTTCTAAAAAATGAATCTTATTTCATTCAGCCTCCATTTTCCCATACTATTTGATTTCCAATTGTAACGACTGA
>JADFXO010000532.1 GCA_015233485.1 Nitrospirota bacterium | reverse complement strand
CGGCGGTAAATTCCGGAGAAGGGGTGAAAGACATCGTATTCGAGGTAAAGGAGGCGGATGCCGGCACAATAGACTATGGCATAGGCTACAGCGACTACGAAGGACTACGGGGATTTTTCGAGGTCAAATACAGAAACCTTCAGGGTATGGACCGCCAGATTGCCTTTAAGGCGAGGTTAAGCCAGGTAGCCAGAAGGGTGTCGCTGACGTACGATGAGCCGTGGTTTTTGGACAAGACGCTTCCCTTTAACTCTACGTTGTTGTACGAAAGGAAGGAAGAGCGAGCTATTGACTCCAGCACAGTGCTCTACCGCACAGAAAAATACTCTTCATCCACAGGCGTAGGAAAGAATTTTACTGAAAAGCTCAAGGGGATGTTGTCATACGAAGTTTCGTTTACGAATACATGGGACGTCCAGCCTGATGCAGTCCTGACAAACGAGGATACAGGCACACTGGTAATCAGCGGCATCGTACCCTCCCTGATATACGACAGCAGGGACAATCCCTTTAATCCCACAAGCGGCATTCTGGCAGGGACGACACTCAAAGTAGCAAGCAAGTTCTTATTGTCTCAGTCGAACTTCGCGAAACTCTCCGGCTATGTAAACTACTACAAGGGAATGTCGAAGGGTCTGATTCTTGCCCTATCTCTGAGGAGCGGCATAGGCCAGGGATGGTCAAACACGGAGGATATGCCCATTATCGAAAGATTCTTCCTTGGCGGAAGCACAACGGTGCGCGGCTACAGCCAGGACAATCTTGGCCCGAAAGGCAGCGGCGGCGACCCCACGGGGGGAAACGCCTATCTTATGGGTAACGCGGAGCTGCGCATCACGGTAATAGATAATCTTGGGCTGGTAACGTTTCTTGACAGCGGCGATGTCTGGTCAAAAATAAATGAATACTCCCTGAGCGGCCTTAAATACACCACAGGCCTGGGGTTGAGATACATGACCGCGGCAGGCCCGATACGCCTTGACTACGGATATAAACTCAACAGGGGCAGCAACGAGGGAACGGGCAGATTTTATTTCAGCATAGGGCAGGCATTCTGATATGAAAAAAATATTTCTTATATCTATCATCCTTACGTTCACTATTCTTTCCGGCATTCCGGGCGGCATGGTGCAGGCAGAGCTGATTGACCACGTCTGCGCCTTTGTGGATAACGACGCCATAACCTTATCGGAATTGACGAAGAGTTATAACGAGACAAGGGCTAAGATTCCAAAGGTTACGAAAGACGAGGTTCTTAACACGATGATAAACCGCATACTGCTGAAAAGAGCGGCTCTATCTATGAAGATCGCCGGCACGGACGAAGACCGTATAATCGCCGAGTACATCGATTTAAAGGTCCGCTCCTACGTGATTATTAAAGAAGAGGACATAGAGGATTTCTACAGCAAGAACAAGAAGGAATTCGCCGGGGCAGACATATCGGACGTAAAGTCAGACATCGAAAAACTCCTCACAGAACAAGAGGTAAATACGAGGCTGGCCGCCTTACTTTCAGAATTAAGAAAACAAGCATACGTGAAAATCCAACTTGAGTAATTTTTGATGGGGTCAGCTAATTAAACTGTGGCCAACCCCGTCATATCCTAAAGAGGGATGTCCAATGTTAACCTTCCCTTGCAAAAAATAAAGCAAATAGCGGAGAGATTAAAACGTGAAAAATAAATTTACCATCAAGAAGCTGATTATGGTAAAATACATCATAGGTCATTTTTCGCCGGCAGAGAGGCTTTATGGCAAAGAGGCTTTATTATTTATATAAGCCGCGGGAAGATGAGGGAATATGCATCAAAAATATGATATAACGCTAAAAGACATTTTGAAAGATATACCCAAAGTGTTCCTAAAACTGCTTACCGGATATGAAACCGGCAATTTTATTGATGTCCAGTTTCCAGATATTCAATTAAGAGAGGCTGACCTGGTGATTGAGGTAACTGATGGAAAGTTAATCCATGTCGAAATCCAGTCAACAAATGAGAACAATATGCTTGGACGGATGCTTCTGTATTTTGGATTGACTTTTAATCAATATAAGAAATTCCCTTTACAGATAGTGCTTTATATTGGCAATGATCCTATGAATATGGAAAATCATATGGAATGTGAAGGGGTAAAATACTCCTATAAATTAATAGATATAAGGGAAATAGATTGCCGCCAACTCCTTGAAAGTTATAATGGACCCCAAAAACTGGACAACATGTTAAGTTACAGTAAGAGCAGAAAGATGGAGGTCGAAGGATAGTATGAAGACGAAATATGCATCGGCATTTAAGGCAAAGGTGGCAATAGAAGCGAT
>JADFXO010000531.1 GCA_015233485.1 Nitrospirota bacterium | reverse complement strand
ATCAGCACGATTGGCCTTCTGGGTGCTAATTCCGCAGGCACCATCTTCAAATTCCTGACAGACTCCTATAACGCGGAGCTTGTGCTTGATGCGCTTGCGAAAGAAAATAAATTAGAGATACTCATGAGGCCGCACCTCATGGTTGTGGACAATGAAGAGGCCAATATTCAGGTTGGAGACGATGTGCCGGTCATAACCAGCCAGTTATCGACCATAGTCAGCACAACGTCAACGACAACGACCCCAAGTATCTTAAATAGCGTCTCATACATAAGTACCGGACTTCTTTTAACGATTAAGCCGACAATAAATGCCGACGGCCTGGTTACGCTTGAGATATCAACGGAGGTTAGCGCGGCCCAAACAAACGAAACCTCAACCATAGACTCTCCCACAATAAGAAAAAGAAAAGTCAAGACTATGGTAGTAGTAGGAAACGGGCAAACGGTCATACTTGGGGGCATAAGGAGCAAACAAATCAGTGCGACTGAAACTAAAATCCCTCTGCTTGGCGATATTCCAATAATCGGCTATGCCTTTAAGTACAAGTCAGAGGCTATTACAAGAACGGAATTGTTGATCTTCATTACGCCGAGAATACTGACAAACACAGATGACGCGCACAACATAACGAAGGAAATTGGAGAGCGTTTTGATTGGTTTAATAAATGAGGCGCCTGTTAGCTTCTCTGATGAGAAACCGTGTTGCCGTGAAATATGGCGGCCGGTGCCTGCAGTGGGAGTAATAAGGCGCTCTGGAATAAAAAAACTTAAGTTTTGCAAATTAATGTCCGATAAGGTTATTAAATGGAGAAAGGAAAGGCAGAAGTCCATAAAGGAGGTGGAAGCGCAGGGGCGGACGGAGGCCTATGCCGTAGGATGATTAGCAAGGTAAGCAGGATGCTGGGATGTCGCGTTGGATGGGTGGTTGCAGGTATGTGTTGGCGGTTTTGCGAGGAATCTGAGATGGTAGGCGGATTTTAGTGTTGGCAAGGGAATTTGCGGTATGCATACTAAGCGTAAAAAGGCGGCGAACGCGCCGCAGAGTTGAAACTCATGTGAAGAGTGAGGAGCGAAAAGCAGAAAAGGGGGTGTATAGGAGATAGATAGAAGCAGTGATAAAGGGTGTGAGCAATTTGGCGAACAACATAAAGATGCCTGCATGGCAGGAAGAGCATTTGCACACTTGTTAGACAAAATGAAAGACAAGGAGGATAATGATGAGGAAAAGTATAGTGTATTTAATGATAGCGGCGGTGGTTTTAACCGGGCTGTTTGTGTGGGGCGGTAATCAGGGCAGGGTATATGCAAATTTGGGCGATAATGTGACATACACCTTCCCATATTTGACTACCAGCAGCGACAAGCCTGTGTACTGTGTGGTGTCCAATATGACGCAGGATAATGCGTCGTTACACTTCTATGTACTGGCAGATAGCGCTTCTTTAACAACGTCAGCGACGCAAATACAGGACGTTGCGCAGAATTCCGCGATGGTATATGCCTTTCAGACGCGCATGGTTTCGTTTGAGACCATGAGTGTCAATATAGATGGAACATCTTTTGGTAGTCTGACTGGTAAAGTCAACGCGAACTCGAACTATGCAGGTAGCCTGAGACTTTCTCAGCAGGCGGCCGGATTTGTTGATGGTGTTGGTAACATAGCGACTGTGAAATATGGTAATGCGACAGCCCTTGACTGGACATGCGGAAATTTACCTATGGCATGTTTCCAGGGAACGACCACGCCAAAGAGAAATCTGATCGGCTATATGTGTTCAGATGAGATGATGCACCAGGTGGAGTTGGGTATGACCGATGGTGCGACCCACAAGTTTTTTGTGCGAGGGAATGAGTTGACGAATGTGACCGGTGGGCCAAATTTAAGTGCGCTACCGGCAGGAACTCACTATGGTAGCCCATATAACAAAATTTATACGTACTAGTCAGTGAGTCGTCAGGGTATGCTGAGATGTTTTGTACTCGTAGAGTATGGATGTCAGGTATAGAGGGATACTGAGTAGAGAGATTTAAAAAAAGGAAATAACGCTAAGGAGGAAATGATGAAGAAAAGTTTTTTATATCTATTGCTGGCGGTAATGGTGCTGAGCGCAATGTTTATGTTGGGTGGACGGAACATACACGCCGACCAGGGTGACAACGTGACATACACGTTGCCTTACTTAACCACCGCAACTGACAAGAACATCTATTGTATTATATCGAACCAGACGCAGGACAACGCTTCGGTACACTTTACAATAACGGCAAATTCAGCTTTGAATTTAACTTCACAGCTGCAGAATTTTAATACACTGAGCAACTATGCAGTTGTGTATGCACATCAGTCGC
>JADFXO010000530.1 GCA_015233485.1 Nitrospirota bacterium | reverse complement strand
CGTGTAAGCAGCAAGGGTTATGTGCCTGGTGCGATTAAGTCATTACAGGCAGCGCTTCTCCATTTGACTTGGCAGACTAAAATGATAGCCTCTGGAGATTTTACACAAAGAGTCGATTTCATGGGTGCTATGGAAACAAGGCGGAATCTGAGATAGATTTTAACAAAAGGCTGTGCGTAAAGGACATTTTAAAATAATTTTGCAATAACCTCTTGCTATAGTATAATAATAAATATGAATATCTCACTATAGGAGGATGAATGGATAAATATGAATGTCCTTGTGGCTATATCTATGATCCTGAAGAAGGAGATTATAAACATGGCGTTGACGCAGGAACAGCCTTTGAAGATATACCAGATACATGGGTCTGTCCGGTATGTGAGGCTGGTAAAGAGAATTTTGTAAAGTTATAACTCTCAGCCTTACTCGTTCAATCAGGTTTCCTGAAAAAAATAAGTCAGGATAGTTGGATACTACCCTGACCTTGGCTTTGTATAAAACACGCACGGACTGTTTATTATTTACACTCCCGGTAGCAAAAATCAACTGTGGTGTAATCTACAACTAAAATTGCACGATTTAAAGCGACCCTATATGGTTGGTTTATTACTGCCCCCGGCAAGAAAGACATGGCAGCTGAGGTACTACACTGGCATACGTATATAATCTTGAAGAGGAATTGTATTGGTATTTTTTCAAAAAGTTATATTGATATTCAATACGGTGTACCGCAAGAGTGATAAGGCCAATGAGATGACATGGGTGAATTATTTTGGAAAAACCAGTGTGTGAATAGCCTGTAACCTTTGTAATGAACCATCCTGCGGCCCTCAGATTGATAGATGTTCTCTTTTTCTATTATAAAGACTCTGCCGCGACACCGGCTCGCTGTATTTATAATCTATATGATAAAAAAGAGTAACAAATGTAGCAGATGTAGCATCGTCTCTAAAGTGCCTTCCAGCTTAGTTTTATGGGCTAATCTTTATACGTTCAAGGACTGGTAAGGTGTAATGAAAAGTGTAACAGCGTGGATTATTGAGAACAGCGCCATAAAAGTAAAATTATTGCAACCTCCGGCTAACTCGAATCCTTACATGATGCGAAAATATCCACGTACAAAATATAGTATAATAGCGTAAAATGCCTGTGTAGTTAGCTCAGCTCCTTATTAGGACTGGATTCCCGCTTTCGCGAGAATGACAAAAAAGAGTAAGGAAAACAATACGTTATCTGTCATTCCTGAGAAAGCAGGAATCCAGTCTTTAAACTTATCACAGGAAAAAACGTTCAGTGTTCGTTATAGCTGAGCTAACTATATAGGCATTTAGCGTAATTACCTTCTATGCAGCACAAACCGAAATTAACCACTTATTTTCAGGAAAATTCACTCTCATTATTCCTTTATCACAAATAAGCGAGAACAGATGTCGGCACCTAAATAAACTTCGCATGTGTTAATTTGCCGTTGTAGCAAGCATAATAAGCAATCCTAACACATTTATAGAGCATAAATGATATTTATCTTGTCATATGAAACACCAAATTAGTCTCCGGAAACCTTGCTAACTATATCGGCTATATCGGCAAAATCAACACCTGCGAGAGTATTACGCTTTTATGAACAAATGAAGAGGTACCGGCACCAGCGATAACTCCGGCGGTAAAACAATGTTTTACAAACACTGGAACCAGCGGAATCGGCAGTATCCACACCAAGAGTAACAGTAGATATTTGAGACGGCCGGAAACAGCGGAATACGTATAGAATATCGACTTAAGCCGCTTTGGACTAAAGTTCCAATCATCTGCTCAGTTAAGGAAAAGGAAAGGTGGTGCTCCTTTAATGCGACCACCACCTTCATCAGCCCAACTGTCGAACTTAACCGGAACCACTTTTATACCGGGCTACTAAAACGGCTCTTCCGCCATCGGCTCTGTCATAGCTATCACCGTTTCTATTTCTTTCCTCAACATATCTACGAGTTGAAGGTACTCAACAACCGAATACGCACCGTGATTATCCTTGTCGCCATTAGCAGTGGTGTAATAGGCTACCTTATCACCAGGCTTGCCGAGATGAGATAGTTGCTTCTCATTTTTCGCTATTTTACGTCTTATTATGAGCTTCTCAATATCAAAGGTTCCACTTGCTATCTCTTTACGGATTTCCTGATAATATTTTATAGCCTCATCGCGAGATTCCAAATATTTCTGGATATAGGTAACGGGAAATTCCTTCTGAAAGATACACCTGTTCCGGCCCTTAAAGTTACCACCCTTCACAAAAAAATTATCTATTGTAAGGAAAACCATATAATGTTTCTTCATGGGCAAGTACACAGCCTCGGCATTGTCAAACTCCAGTTCGATGTTTAT
>JADFXO010000052.1 GCA_015233485.1 Nitrospirota bacterium | reverse complement strand
AGGACTATCAGGAGAAGCATCGGGCGGCATAATGGCGGCCAAACGGATTACTAACCCCTTTGGAGGCTCCCATACTGGTACATTTTTCAATGACCAGAAATGGTACATATTTGGATGGCCATTGACACCTCAATCGCTACCTTTGCCTTAAATGCTCCGTCATGTGTCTTTCGTATTTTCTTCATTCTGCCGTTCTCCTTTCGTTGCCGGCAGACTACCATCCACCTTATTGCTCTGTCCAGTTTTTGGGGAGTATTATATTGTTTGGATGGCCATTGACAGTATAAACATGCCCTTCATTTTATTATGGCAGATGTGATACAATAAGCAGGCCGTGAAGAATAAATTATACAATATAGCTTTTATCGTTTCTATAGCTCTGACTGTCTTTTTACAGCACGTAGATGCAGAGGGCAGCCAATGTAATAAGGAAGCCATAGTCAGTGCCGTTAAGGCGGCGGCTATGGGTCTGGGAGCAATCCTAAAGGATGTTTCAGCTGAAAGTGAAAAGGTTGCAATTATTAAGAAGTTCGTAACAGTCGTCAGATTTCTTGATGATGGAACTGGTTACTTTTATGTTTATAATTACAAGTGCGTAAACATATCGCATCCAGATAAAATGTTCGACGGCAAAAACCTCTACGATTTGCAGGACACTAAAGGAAAGTATGTAATACGAGAGCTTTCTGAGGCAGCTAAAAAAGGGGGAGGGTTTGTGATA
Organism: Nitrospirota bacterium; assembly: GCA_015233485.1. Lineage (GTDB taxonomy): Bacteria > Nitrospirota > Thermodesulfovibrionia > Thermodesulfovibrionales > Magnetobacteriaceae > Magnetominusculus. The sequence goes on along the minus strand of JADFXO010000052.1, from coordinate 16,691 downwards.
TTTTATTGGAAAAAACCCCGGGAAGGCGGCAAGAGTTTTGCGGATCCCCTTGAGGTAAAAAAATTTGGTTACGTGGAACCGATCCAGGGCACAGACTATTTTATCGGAAGCGGCTCTTATGAGAAATAGTTATAACCAAATGAGAGGCGTTATATTTGGCAAACGGTTACAAAAGGCGCCTATATATTTTTTTCTTTATATATCGAGTTTAGATAGATACAGACAAGGCTATTGTCCGTGGAATTGACTCCCGACCGGAACGAATCCGGCAGCCCCAACTGTAGTCCTACATATATCGTTATGAAAATGGTGGAAACGGCACCCGGCAGATTATAAAAAGCTGCCAGAGGAGCGCCAAAAAGCAACAATTCGCCAGGGATGCCAGGCACCCCAAGCCCTATAATAATCACAATTGGAATACTTATAAAAAGTTCAAAAAACGAAAGCTCGACTCCGACTAATTTTGCTACGAAAGCAGCCATTACAAAAACACATATCGTAGTTCCGTTGATGCCGATATAACTTCCAATAGAAACGGTAAAGTCTTTTATCATTTTGTTTATGTCGGGAAAATGTTTATTAACCAAAACAAGATTAAGAGGCATCGATAACGACTCCGAGGCTGTGGCAAACAAAAACGGAAACATCTGTATCCAGTAATTAGAAAAATAGTGTTTAACTGAAAAACCATATACAAGTTTCTTAACAAAAAAAACAAACCCCAAATGCCATAACAAAGTAGCTAAGCCGACCAACATTGAAATAACGATATAAATACCGAATAATCCCCCCATGCTGTCAATTGAAAGCGACATGCCAAATACTTTAAAGCTATTGAAAATAATAGCATTTGTACCTTCTTTTGACATTATATTATTAACCTCATTGGGAAGGGAATAGATGTAAACTCCAACCATAAACATAAAAACCGGTATAAGCGGGAAAAGGAGATTGCCAAATTTCTCAATCAATATAAAAGGACTATTCATAATCTTATAAATGATAGTAAATTTGTTTGACAACAAGGCAACTATAATGGCCGATAGTATCGCGTACGAAAATGTATTCTGGGACAACGACACCAATAGTGTTATGACCGAGCCTTTGAACTCGCTGAAAGAGCCGTTAAACGCGCGTGGAAGAAACGGTAATCTCAGGCAAAGAGAGATAAACGCTACAGCCCATATACAAGCCAGCACTCTGGCCTTCAAAAAAAACAAAATCGCTTGAAACGCAAATTCCCCCTTGCTTTCTTTGAAAATATAAGAAAGCGAACAAGCCAAAACCAGAAAGATTACCAAAGGAGACGCATACTTGTAAAAATCGATAAGCGCAGAAAGCCAGGATGCAACAGAAGTGCTTAGGGCATTAGATGATTTTGCCGCCAACATGCCCAAAAAAAGAAAAATAATAGCCATAAACGGCATTAACGCTTCAAGTTTTTTATAATTACTCATTTCCCTAAGACGCATCAGTCATCTCCTCTGTTTGATTAGTTTACTATAGTCTTTGCCACTCATACACGTCACTTTTATATCTATGGTCCGCGTTATCATAACATACGTGTAAATATTACTGGTTTATCAATAATAAGCGTACCCTTTAATAATACACTATTATATTGACCCAATAATCAGGTATCAAAGCGTTCATTATAATAATGCGAGAAGGAATTTTCCATATTTGAAGGCAAGGGATACATTACCCTCAATTTCGTGCACGGTTTGAAGGAATTCAAAGGACTGTTCCATCGTTTGCATACCTAATGCGCGGTTCTTTCCAACCTCTTTGTAAATCTTATCCAATTGATTTGTTCGTATCAATTCTGATATTTTTTTCGTATTATGCATAATCTCCATTGCCGGAACCGTCCCCACGTGGCCTTTAAGAGCTAGCAGATGCTGCCATATAATGGTTCTCAAAATCCGCGAGAGCTGATATCTTGCGAATTTTTGCTCACTATCTTTGTAAAAATTAAGCATTCTATATATTGCCTCGCCCGAACCACCAAATGTTCTCATAACCGCTATTACCAAAATACCGGCATCGGCCGCGTTCATGGCAAGACTCATCTCATCTCTGGTCTGGATATCTGTAAGGACTATTACGTCTGCCTTACTTCTAATCGCGGCATTAATAGCAGTTGTAAAATTCAAGGTGTGAACCCCAACCTGGCGCTGGTCTATCAATGAAGACTGGTTAGCATGATAATATTCGATTATATCCTCTATGGTTATAATGACTTTTTTCTTGTTAATATTTATATGCTCAATTATGGCTGCAAGCGTGGTGGATTTACCCGATCTTGCCTCACCTGTGATTAAGACGAAACCTTCTTCTAAATCGGCAATTTTTTCAAGTGATTCCTTTGGTCCCAAATCCTTCAATTCCGGTATTTGGCGTGGGATTATCCGGCAAGCCGCCCCGATGCCCTCCTGGCTGTGATAAAGATTAATCCTGATACTGCCAGTTTCGTCGCTTACGTAAACCAGCTCCATATCCAACTGCTTTTCAAATCTCTGGATCTGGCTTTTATCCAATATCCCATATATCAGACGCTTGAGTTCCTCCTGCCGGTAAAAAGGGCTCTCCAAAAGCTTGTGAAACTTTCCATGGCGCTTAAGCACAGGACATTCATCGACAGAAAAATAAATGTCGGAGGCGTTAATCTCACGAGCGGCTATTAAATAATTAACTATCTCAGGCACGTCCGTCCGTGGCTTGTTTATCGCCTCGATTTTATGTATAAACTCTTCTAACTCTGGCTCGCCGCCTTTCTGTAAGTCATCCATTTAATTATCCCTCCTTTCAATAATAAGCCTCTTTTACAGGATTTACATAATAAGAATAAGTGTCATCCCTGAATTTTCTCGCGGCCTCTTTGTTTAAAATATCTTTACTGGCAGCCTCAGCCAATGCCTGTGTTATGGTCATCATTCCCCTTCGAAGGCCAGCGGCCATCGTCGGCCTGAGAAGATGAAATCTCTCGTTATATATCAGGGAGGATATTACACTGTCGTTAAGCATCATTTCAAAAACTGGCGTTACTCCCGTACCATCTTTTTTAGGTAATAGATTTTGCCACAACACCGCTTTTAAGGTCGCTGTAAGCGTTTTTTTCGCTTCCTTTCTATCATTTTCGGCAAAACTCTCTATCATTAGCCGGAGGGCCTCGGAAACACCTCCGTTTGTGTCTGCCGCGGCTATTACCAAAATACCTTTCTTTGCGGCCATCAGCGAAAGTCTCATTGTTTCATACACGGGAAAGCCATCTATGGCAAGCACCGAGGCGTCCCCTATGGTTTTATCAAATGTAACATTTGACAGGGTTAAAATGTCCGGGATTCTGATGAACGGTTGCTTTACTGTTGAGAGCCAGTCTTTATAAAGAAACTTAAGAGAGTTCTCTATCACCGTAATTCTTTTATTATAATTTTTATTAATAAAATCAACAAATGAAGCCACGGTAGTACTTTTACCAGAGCTATTCTTTCCAATAATTAGTATTAACCCTGACTGCGTGTGTACAAGTTTTTTGATCCCATCCGGAAAGTTCAAAGAGTCTATCTCCGGTATTTCATCAAAAACCGGGCTTACTGACAACATGTAACCTTTATATCCATGAGATACCAGTACCTTAAATTTCCCCGCCTCTTTGGATTCATAATTAAAATGCGACTCCATAAAAGGTTTTTTCACCTTTACAATCGCGCGGCTAATAAGTAAATTAACGAATTCAACAGTCATCTTCTCACTTATTGGCGCCACTACATCGACCTTCGACAGCGCATTTCCTATTCTTATATATGGACTCTCCTTCGGGGCCAGGTAGAGCATAGCCCCCCTTTTTTCATTCAGGAGACCGCAAAGAGAGTCAAAAAAATCTGCTCCTTTCATTGTTCACGATTATCGGTAATTGCAAGCTGTTCCGGTTGTTTTAAAAACTTGCCTATATAATCGTTATTAAGCATTCTTTTATACACAGGTCCAGCGCTTTTTGCTAAAAAATACGCGGAAAGCATTAAAATTGGGATACCAGGGATTCCAGGAAGAATAAAAGTGATTATTCCCAGCCCTGCCAGCAGAACCCCAACAATCTCGTATAATCTGTTTGGTCTGGTGTGCTCATCAACTTGCACGAACATGGATTTCTCCAAGGATATATTACAAGCGCTGCTGGCAACTACTATACTCATAGTAATAGCGCTCATGTTTTTTAAGATATCAGCCTTGTCAATCACTTGCTCATCATAGTATATAGTCATGCTGCCACAGCAGTTGTTTAACGATGTTTCTCTAATACCCGGCAGAGCGAGGATTATTGTATTAACAGCGTCACTCAGTGCCTTATTTGCTACGAAAGCCTCAGATACCACCCTGATGCGTCCTGTAATGGAATGCTTAACCTCATACGGAATATTCATTTCCATATCCACCGTGGCAAGGCTCTCTTTAGACTGGAAAGTATGGTCAGACATACACACAGGTGTGGACTCTGTAACAATGATGTTATTCATCCGCGTCCTGTTCTTCGTGTTTCAGTGACTGCACTAAGAGCTGCTCTGTTACTTTAGCGGACTCGTATTGTTTAAGAGAGCTGTAGCCAAAAAATAAAAGAACCAGCCATGCGGGAGTCGGAAGAGCCGGGGCCATAAGAAGTGTAAGAAGCCCGGCAGATAAGGTTGTTGCCGAAACAATAGTGTCTTTCCTGAATACGCCTGACCGTGAAAAGGTTTTTATCGTTTGCCCGTAAACCCCGTAAACATAGTTTACCGCGATTTCATCCCCTCCGATTGTTATTTCTATGTCACCGCTATCACCAAAACACAAGGCATCCAATATCTCCTCATATGTGCCGGCAAAATTCGGAAGTGACATTATAAAATCCATCTGCTCCGTGAGCCTTGTTATTAAATTGCCTGTGTCACGGCCGCCATCATCAAAATACAGGGTTATAGACGCGGCAAAACGATTAAACTGCGCTTTCTTTATCTCTTTTACCCTTTTTATGGCAGCGCTCAAAAAAATAAAGAACACCCTCATATCCATATTGGTTTCAACCTTCAGCCTTTGCCGTCCCCCTATGTGATGAGCCGGTTTTAGTTTATATGTGCCGGTCATTTCCGTTCAGCCCTTGCCTGCGCCTCTTTTATTTTTTCGAACTCATATTCGGCCTTGCTCTCTGCCGCAATATCTTTAAATTCCTCATACGAATGGCAAAACGAGGAGAACAACGAGTCTTTTATAGCATAAAACAGCTTCATCAGACTTTTAATAAAACCTTTGTTGGGGAGCACTTTTGTAATCATAACTACAACAAGGCCCCCCACTATTCCGGCAACGATATAGCCCATATTACGCTTTGACCATCGCTTCCGCCTTTGCGGCTTGTTCAGCTTCATACTCTGACTTGCTCTCAGCAACAATGTCTTTAATCGATTCCAGGGTCTCCCCTCCGCCGGAGGTTATTGCGCCCGTAACCGAATACCCCATCTTTATAACTCCCTTTACAACATTCCTTAGAATATCAGTTTTACCCGCAACATAAACTACCGCTCCACCAAATATTCCAGCCAATACCATTTCCATATCGTCCTCCTGATAAATGACATATTCTACTTCTAGTATACCTAAGGCATACATAAATAGCAAGTGCCTGTTTAACGGCCCTTGAGCTTCATTCTTATTATAGGTTTCATGCCATTGACACAGGCTATGATGGCCGAGCCATTGCTGATTAGAGTGCTAAGGACAGGAGATATCAAATTAAGGGCTGCAAGGGCATAAGCCACTACGTTCAGCCCTCCGGTTATGGCATAATTTTCCTTGATAAGCGTTATAGTTTCCTTGCTTATCTCAAAAGCCATAGGGATTTTATTCAGATTGTCGTCAAGCAGGATTACTCCGGCAGTCTCTTTTGTAATATCCGCGCCTCCCTTTACGGAAATCCCGATATCGGCATAAGAAAGCGCTACGGAGTCATTTATCCCATCGCCAACGAAGGCCACTATGTGGCCTTTGTTCTTTAAATCTATTACAACCTCGGCCTTTTGCTCAGGGAGCACCTCGGCAATGCATTGGTCTATTCCAAGTGCTTTTGCCACCGGATATGCCACTTTTTTCACGTCTCCCGTAAGCATGATTACATTTTTAACGCCCACACGGTGAAGCTCATCTATCATCGCCTTAGCCTCTTTGCGTATCTGGTCCCGGAAGGAAATAATGCCGCCAAGCTTTCCGTCTAATGCGATATACAGTGCCGCCTTGCCATCGTTGATAAACGTATCGGTGATAGCTGTAATCTCATCGCCTATGGGTATGGAGTTTTCCTCAAGCAGCCTCAGGCTTCCGACAAGTACGTTTTTGCCGGCTATCAAGGCATCCACTCCACGCCCGACACAGTACTGAACCGTGTCTCGTTTTTTAAGTTCGATGTGTTTATTTTCGGCATGACGTACCACGGCTTCAGCTATCGGATGTGTCATCTGAAACTCCGCGGTAGCCGCATATGAGATTATCTCATCCTCATCGTAGCCGTTAAAAGCGATGACGTCCTCCACTTTAATCTCTCCGGTTGTAAGTGTCCCTGTCTTATCGAATATTATAGTGTCGGACTTGTAGAGTTTTTCGAGATAACTCCCGCCCTTTATTAAAATCCCGTGCGAGGTGGCCGAAATCATGCAGGATAACACCGCAGTCGGCGCCGATACCCTCACTCCTGTGCCAAAATCCACGGTAAGAAGCGCTGCGAGATGGGGAAGACTTAAGGTAGTTGCAAAGATTAAACCAGTGGTAATGAGTGAAGGCATCACTATTCCATCCGCATATTTTTCGGCGTGGTTTTGTATTTTAGTTTCATAAATCGGAGCTTCTTCTACCATTTTAACCACCTGTGCCACTTTTGTGTCATCGCCGGTTCTGAGCACCCTTACATAGGCCTTGCCGTCTTTTATTACGGTTGCGGCAAGGACGGTATCGCCTGCCTCTTTATGAACGGGGAATGATTCTCCGGTCAAGACCTGCTGATCTACAATGATTTCACCTTCAGTTATTTCACCGTCAACCGGAATAAGATTTCCGACGTTTAAGGAAACTATCTCGCCTACCGCGATATCTTTAACGCGCACCTTTACCTCAACCTCGCCCCTTACCACCCACGCATAGTTTTCCTGAAAATCAAGGAGCTTTCTTATGGTTCGCTGCGAGCTTGACGCCGTGAGATCCCGTATGTAATCGCCAAGGTGAATGAGCCACACCATGGCTGAGGCATTTATAACGTCTCCGGTGAGCATACCCACCGTCAGAGCGGCGGCATCAAGGAAGTCAACGTTTAATCTATGTTCATTTGCCGCACACTTGTAGGCTCGTTTGTAAACCGGCACGGCGATATAAAAAAGCATCGGATAGACGATGGCAAGGGCAAGCACCGGAATGCCGCCAAGCGCAAGGCTTAACCCCATCGCAGCCGACGCCCATCTGAAATAAGACAGAGAAATCTCCTTGTCCTCAGTTGTTACCTGAACCGGCTGCGCCTTCAGGTTCACAATATCCGAGACAGTCATTGCAGAAACCGAGGCCACGATTATATCCGTTGCTGCCGTGTCTTTATCGTAATAGATGGTAAAACTCCCACAGTAGTAGTTAACATTTACATCGGTCACTCCGCGTTGTGTTTTTAAGTAATTGCCAAGCGTTATACTCAAATCTTTATATGAAGCCAAAAGTGAGACACATATACGAATCCGGCCTGATATGGAGTGTTTAACGGTACAAGCAAGCCGCAGTTTGAGCAAAGCGCTGTTAATCTCTAAAATAGCGGATGAGTCTTTACCCGGGGTTTCCCCACACACATCCGCATTAACGACATTGGCCGGACTAACTACGCTGGATGGAATTGTTGAACCTTGCACAGCCGCCTTCCCTAAGTTATTACACTCGTGTCCCGTGCCTGTCTCTGCCGGAATCTGCTCATAATCATCATTTGTATTTAGTAATGTCTCCATTGTCCTCCTTCATGCTACAAAAAAAGAAGTATCTTACTCAAAATATAAAGAAATAAGCAATGCCTAAAATTATATACAACGCCAAAAGTTGTACCCCTTCCATCCAATGTGTCTGCCCGTCGGCGGCGATAAAATTGACTAAAAAGGCGGAAAATAATATGGAGAGGGTCTCAAGCGGAGTAAATGTCAGATTCATCGGTGAAGAACCGACAAAGTAACTGATGAAAACCAGAACAGGGGCCAAAAACATCGCCACCTGAGAGCTTGAGCCAATGGCTATTGAGACAGACACATCCATCTTGTTTTTAAGAGCCATGAGAATTGAGGTACTGTGTTCTGCGGCATTGCCAACAAACGCAACGACTATTACGCCGACAAATACCTCGTTCATCCCAAGTGACTTAGTTGCCTCCTCCAGAGATTTAACCAGAAATTCACTCATAAAGCTTATTCCGACCGTAGCAGCCAAGAGCACCGAGAAGGATTTAGCGCTGCTCCAACTCTCTTCGGATTCGATGCCGTCTGTCTCTCCATCGCCAACTCCATACAGGTGTTTGTGGCTTTTTAGCGAAAACACGAGGCTCAGTATATAGGTAATAAAGAGCACTATGGCAATTGCAAGGCTTAATTTAAGGCTTAGGTTATCTACGGCCGCTTTAGTTAAAGAGTGGTGCTCTCCTAACAGTGTGTTAACGACGGTAGGGACCACAAGGCCGAAAGAACAGAGTACCAGCATTGAAGAGTACAGGTTGGCGGTTGTGGCGTTGAAGTGTACAATTTTTTGTTTTAAACCTCCGGCTACGAAACTAAGCCCGAGGACAAGCAGGATATTGCCGATAATAGAACCCGTTATCGATGCCTTTACGACGTCATACAGCCCCTCTTTGATTGCGATGACTGAGATAATCAGCTCGGCCGCGTTGCCAAATGTCGCATTAAGGAACCCTCCGATGCCGGCGCCGAGTTTCTCAGAAAGGTGTTCGGTTGCTGTGCCCATAATCGCTGCCAGAGGTATTATGGAAATGGCAGACGCGGCAAAAATCAACGTACCGCTTGCGTGCCTAAACTCAAGGATAACCGCAATTGGGATGAACATAAGGAAATAGTCTAATATCCCAACCTCATATTTCCCAAGTTTCTTAAGATCTATAACCATTTAAGCATCCACCCGAGATAAAACACATAGACGAGTAAAAACATCGCGCCCTCATACTTTGACGGCTTTTTGTCAATAACGACAAAGGTAAAAATTATAGAGCCAAACAACATAATGGGCAACCCCTTATGTATGGTATCCGCGGCTACCAAAAGTACCCCCGGGTTGGGTGTAAAATAACTAAACAGAGAAGCCGCGCCAATTACGAAGAAAAAGTTAAATATCCCTGAGCCGACGACATTACCCAGGGCAATGTCCAGCTTGCCCCTTCTGGCATACTTGAAGGAAATCATCAGCTCCGGTAAAGAGGAGGCAACGGCAACCGCTGTACCGGCTATAACTCCTTCATTTATGTTAAATATCTTAGCAATTTCACTGATATAATCTACAGTCCATTCGCCTCCGAAATAGAGCATTACAGAGCTGACGACAAGGAGGACATATGTGAACATAGTTGCGGGGAGTGCCTCGCCTTCCTCTTCCGCCTCCGATGCCAGCGCAGGCTTATGGCCGGGGTCTCTCGCAAACACCGACCAGATGTAGAGGGCGACTCCGATAAGAGAAAGGATTCCGTCTGCGGTCTTATATTGGCCGCGGAAGGTCATGAAGGCAAAAAGAGCGGTTGCGGTAATAAAAAACGGTATATCTATATTTATAAGCTCAACTTTTATGTTTTCGCCTTTAAAAAACAAAAAAGCTATTCCAAGCACTAAAAAGGTGTTTGTAATGTTTGAGCCAATGACAGACCCTGCAACAATCGTCGTAGATCCCTTTAAAACGGCAAAAATAGAGGCAACCAACTCAGGCAAGCAAGTGCCAATTGAGATTATCACCGCTCCAATAACAAAGTCGGGAAGTTTAAGTGTCTTGCCGATACGCTCCGCGCAATACGTAAACTTATCCGCTCCGAATACTAAAAGGGCGATTCCCACGAAAAGCATCAAAAAAACGAAGACAATGCTGTGTTCCATCTACCAACACCTCCGAAGAAAACAGTCGTTGCACCAATTGTATCATATCAAATGATTAAAAATATAGTGGCGACGCCACTTTAACCCTTTTTCTTGACGCAGAGCCTTGCTGCTTGGTAGTGTCTAAGTTTGATTTTTTAAAATAAATATGCACATTTGTATAGCTTGTTCCGTTTGAAATAAACATTGTGTAATCTGGCATGTGAATACTATAATATGAAATGAATAAATTATACTTCGGGGATTGCCTTGATGTCCTGAAAAGACTGCATAATGACTACCCTCAAGGTTTTATTGACCTTGTCTATATTGACCCTCCCTTCAACTCTAAACGGAATTACAACATTCTCTTTGAATCTGCTGACCTGAAAGATACAAAGGCACAGAAAGAGGCATTTGCCGATACGTGGAGTAATATTTCTTATAAGGATACTCTTGAAGAGTTAAAAGACCTCGACCTTGACCTGTTTAGATTTCTTGAAAATTTAGATATTATTCGTATATCAAAGAGTGCTGTTGCCTATCTCACGACGATGGCGATACGGATTTACTATATTCACAAGGTTCTAAAGGATACCGGCAGCTTTTATCTGCATTGCGACCCTACGATGAGCCATTATCTTAAAATCGTCTGCGACCTTATTTTTGGCGATAAAAATTTCAGGAATGAAATAATCTGGCATTATAGGAAATGGCCATCAGGAAACAGGCAATTTCAAAGGAGCCATGACTGCATACTTTTCTTTTCTAAAACAGGGAGTAATGATAGAGTTTTTAATAAAGTGGATTTGATGGAGAGAACAACCTCTACATTAAAAAGATTTGGCAATCAGAAGATAGTTTCCAGCTATGACGAATTTGGACACAGACTTCCATCCGAAATGGAAGACGAGGCTTCAGATGGAGTCACTAGAGATGATTCTTGGGACATTGGAAGAGTTCCACCCATTAAACAACTATTCCCTACTCAAAAACCTGAACCTCTATTGTCTCGAATTATAAGAGCAAGTACGAATGAGGGCGACTTAGTTGCTGACTTTTTTTGTGGGTGCGGTACGACAGTAACAGTAGCAGAAGAGCTTAAAAGAAAATGGATAGGGGTTGATATTTCACATTTAGCAATAGGGTTGATTGAAAGACGACTAAAGGATGCATATGGAGAAGAAGTACGAAAAAACTATGGAATCGATGGCCTTCCAAAAGATTTGGCCTCTGCTAAACAACTTGCACAAGGAGTAGAATTTGGCAGATTGAAATTCCATGATTGGGTAATCGAAACTATGATAGGTGGCATACATAATCCAAAAAAAACTGCTGATGGGGGATGGGATGGTTATATAACCTTTGACTATGGTGGCAGAAAAGAAATAGCTTTAATCGAAGTAAAAAGCGGAAAAGTAAATGTTAAGAACATGCGCGAATTTATCCAAGTGGTGAACAAACAAAAGGCTGATATAGGCGTATTTGTTTGTTTTGCCGAACAAGTCACTAAGCCTATGCTTTTAGCAGCGAAAGAGGAAGGATATTATCATAAAGATGACTGGCGTGATAAATTTGATAAAATTCAGATATTAACGGTTGAAGCCTTACTAAATGGCGAAAACATTAGAATTCCACAGACACAAACATCAACATTTAAGACTGCTGAAGAGAAAGAAGATGGAATCAATAGCCCAAAATTATTTGAGTAAGTTTACAATCTCCTCTATGCCCAATACATGTTTAGACATTCCAGCTTCCATTGCCGGAGTTACCCTCAACCAAAAGGACGGTTGATGTTTGCGTAGAACCCTGTCCGAGGGGTCATCTCATCAGCCGCGCTATTGTTGACGCCGTCTCCTGCATGGATTGCTCCAAATGAGTTTTGAGATATGTTTTGTCCTTGTCCGGTGTGATTGTCTTTTCCCCTCGCAGGCGTATTAATGTCTCTATGCCACGATAAAACATATAATCGTTTAGCAGCCTTTCGCCGTCGGTTTGTCCTATTATGCCGCTTTTTATGAGCCTATGAAGCGCCGCCGCCGTGTTTTGCACCAGTATGCGCGGGTCATTTCGCGCGTGCTTTAACTGTTTAAACTGAACCAGAAACTCTATGTCTTCCACGCCGCCCGGGGACAGTTTAATGTCAGGCGCGTTAGACAGTGTGAGCCGCTCCTTCATTATCCTGCCGCGCATCGTGATTATATCCTCAGCGGTTATGTACTGCCCCCGTTGGAGAAATACCGCGTTTCTCATCTCCATAAAGCGCCGTCTTGCCGGGCCGTCCGCCGCTATCGGCCTGCCCTTCAGGAGCGCCTGCACCTCCCACATCCTGGCATGGTTTAAGTAGTAATCCCTTATGCCGTCAAGCGTGTTCACCAACATGCCCTTTGAGCCGTCAGCCCTGAGGCGCGTGTCAACCTTGTATGTATACCCCTCCTTCGTATATGACGACAGCAGCCGCAGCGCTCGTTCTGCCGCTTCTGAGGCCGCGGCTCCGTTTTCACCTATAAATATTATGTCAAGGTCAGAGTTTATCGTCATCTCCCTGCCTCCTAGTTTCCCAAACACCGCGATATATACATCCTTGCCGCCGTTTAATGCGGCCATTAGGACTGCCTCCGCCGTCTTGCTCAACCCCTTCATCAGATTTATTATCCCTATACGCTTATCAATATATAACATCCCCATGCGCAGCTCTTCCATCTTTCTAAACCGCGCTAACGCCTCCGATTGTGAGTCTTTTGTCATTAACGCCGCCATCGACTCATCAATCATTGCCCTTAGCGTCTTTCTAATAGGTGTGCCACCGGCAAGCATGTCAATGTACCTGATGTTGCCCATCAGAATGGACGACAAATAGGGACTTTTTGAAAATACACCGGCAAGCGCCCCAATTAGCCCCCTGTTCGCGCTGAAAAGCTCCAGATACGATACACTGCCGGCAGAGGGAAAAACTATCTCCGTAAAGCGATGCAGATTACAGAGCGCCATCTCAGGGTCAGAGGAGCCTAACGCCAGCGCCGTAAACTCAGGGATTATCGCCCCCTGCAGCCGCCTCATCCTCAGGGTTTGAAATGAATTCGCCGATTCTTTGATTTTTCGCAGATAATACAGCACCTTGCCGGGATTATTTACGCGTCTTTCCTCTAATTCCGCCGTAATCGTGTCTTCATTGTATGTGTCGGGCAGTGATTCGCCCCTTTTCTCCTTTGAGAACTCAAAGAGTGAGTTATATATCCTGTTGACCTCAGTGCGCCTCCGGTGAAGGCCGGCCATGAATGCCTCTGAATCCGCCGCGCCCATCTTCCTTGCCGTGCATTGAAGGGCACCCTGTTCAGTTGACAGCGTGTGCGTCTGGACATCGTTGACCATCTGAAGACACTGCTCAAGGCGCCGGAGGTAGAGATAGTGTTCCGAAAGAACAGAGAAATCGTCGCAGCCTATGAGATTTTTCTGGCTCAATCTGTGTAAGGCCAGGACGAGGCCTCGTTCCCTTAACAGCGGCTCCTGCCCGCCATAGACCAGCTGCAACGCCTGCGCAAAGAACTCTATCTCTCTGATGCCTCCATACCCCTTTTTTATATCGTATTTGTTAAACGTGGAGTCAATTCTCTTTTTTAACTCTTTGATTTCCCCGATTGAGCGCGTGTCAATGTATTTTCTAAATACAAATGGCCGGATCATATCAAGAAAATCCCTGCCAAGACCTTCATTCCCTGCGATGAGGCGCGCACGAATGAGCGCTAACCGTTCCCATTCCCTGCCCCATGACTCATAGTACTGTTCATAGCCGCTCAGGGGTAGTGATAGTTCGCCCTTGCTTCCCTGGGGTCTCAGCCTCAGATCAACACGATAGACAAACCCATCTGCGGTGTTCTCACTGAGCAGCCTACTCATAGACTCGGCCGTCTTACAAAAAAACTCGTGGTTTGTTATCCGGTTAATCCGCAAGCCATTTGGGCTTACCACGCCGGAGGTCTGCCCTTCCGGGCATTCATATACGAAGATTAAATCGATGTCAGAGCTGTAGTTCAGCTCCGAGGCGCCAAGCTTCCCAAGGGCTATGACAGAGAGTTTATCGCTCTGTGGGTCACCGTACATGCTGCTCAAATCAGCGACTGTACGCCTTAGGGCCGCATCTGTTATCACATCGGCAAGAAGGCTTAGCTCTGACATACTTTCTTTAATGTCAGCCGTTCCCCGGGCAAAGCGAAGGCTTATATTTAACAGATGCCTTTTTTTAAAATTACGCAGATATGTGCTATATAATTCCTTTTCAAATGGCATGGGAAGCAAGTTCATTTTTAAAAATGATTTATCAATAGGAGAGTCCGCGTCTTTCAGGATTTCAAGAAATACGTCCGGATTGTTTATTGCGTATGCCGCAAGAAACTGCGTGTAGGAGAATAAGGAGGCCGCGCCTTGCAGCTCTTTGTGCGTGAGGGCGTTAAAATGCGCGGGGTTGGCAGTGGAAAACGCGTCGAGATTATTGAGTGACCGTACCGGGTCAGGGGTCTCGGAGGCATAGCCTTTGAGTGTCTTATTAGGAGCGCTCATCCCATAGACGCGGGTCAAAAATATCTCTCAACCCCTCGCCAAGCAGGTTATATCCCATGACGGTAACAAGAATCGCGAGGCCGGGAAATACTGAAAGCCACCATGCTATCTCAAGGTTGTCCTTGCCGGCTGAGAGTATATTGCCCCAGCTCGGCGTGGGCGGCTGAACCCCGATACCGAGGAAACTAAGCGCCGATTCCACAAGCACTGCCGCCGCTATTCCGAGCACGGCGGAGATTATCACGGGCGCCAGGCTGTTAGGAAGCATGTGCCTCATGATTATCCTCAAATCAGAGGCGCCCGAGGCCTTTGCGGCAAGCACATATTCTCTATTCTTAAGCGATAGAAACTCCGCCCTCACAAGGCGTGAAACCCCCATCCACGAAGTCAACCCTATGACGGCCATGATGTTCCATATGCTGGAGTCGAGAAACGCGATAACGGCAAGTATCAGAAAAAACGTAGGAATCGATAGCATAATATCGACAAATCTCATAACCGCAGCATCGACGGCCTTGCCATAGTATCCCGCAGCAGCCCCGATTGCAATCCCCACGGCCGTTGCAATACCGGCTGAAACAAACCCTACCGACAGCGAAATTCCCGCCCCAAAGAGCATCCGGCTCAGGACGTCTCTACCGAGGTCGTCCGTGCCGAGCAGATGCGCGCGGCATGGCGCTGAAAGCACGCTATGCCGGTTGACTGCCTCGGGGTCGTATGGTGCGATAAGCGGCGCCAGCGCCGCGGCCAAAAACAGGCACAGCACGATTATCCCGCCCGCGGCGGCCATCTTGTTTGCCCTGAGTCTGTTTATGACCGCGTCTATTTTCATATTGATTGTTTCTGTTTTCCTATTTTTCTATTTCCGGGCTATCGTCTGGTTCGCGGGTCAACGGCCGCATACCCCAGGTCTGCAAACAAATTCCCCAAAAGCGTAAGAACCGCCCCGATAGTCAGGATTCCCATTACGAGCGGGTAATCCCTTGACATGACGGACATGTAAAAGAGCTGCCCCATGCCGGGGATGGAGAAAACCTGCTCAAATATAACACTGCCCCCAATCAGCCCGGGGATGGAAAGCCCCAGAATGGTAACAATAGGAAGCAGCGCGTTTCTAAGCCCATGCACGTATATTATTCTGTTTGATGTTAAACCCTTAGCCCTTGCCGTGGCCATATAGTCCTGCCTGATGACCTCAAGCATGGAGCCTCGCATATAACGTGAAATCCCTGCAATCCCGCCAAACGACGACACAAAGATGGGAAGTATAAGGTGCCTTAATATGTCGATGACCTTTCCCTGAAACGAAAACTCCGCAAACCCCGCCGACTTCAGCCCCGCAACCGGTAGCATGTGAAGATGCACGCCAAAGAACATCATCAAAAGGAGGGCAAGCCAAAACCCCGGCATCGCAAACCCCACAAACACCCCCACAGTGGTAATCCTGTCATACAGCGTATGGCGGTGTACTGCCGAAGATATCCCGATAGGAATGGCAATGGCAAGGATAATAAGCAGCGAGGCGATGTTTATATAAAGGGTAATGGGGAGCCGCTCTTTTATCTTAGTCCAGACAGCCCTGTGGTCGGAGGAGAAGGACTCGCCAAAATCGAGCATGATAACGCGTTTAAACCACATGGCATACTGAGTGGTGACGGGTTTATCCAGCCCATAGTATTTCTCCAGTTTAGCCCGCGCCTCCGGTGTAATCTTAGGATTCAGGTCGGTCAGGACATCGGTAGGTTTGCCCGGGGCAAGGTGGATGATCGCGAAACTTATGATAGTTATACCGGCGAAGGTGATAAGCATCTCAAGGGTCTTCTTTGTCAGATATGTAAGCATGGTAGTAAGTGTACAACTAAATGCGAAGGAGTTTCAAGGCGGCAAGGGAGCCCCCCCACGGTAAATTTGTTCTCCATCAGGCAAGTGCCGTAGAAGCAGAGTTTTTTGACATACGTAAGTAGTCGAAGACCAAGCGAATGTTAAGCATAAGCTCTCTCATTTTCTGTGCTACGCTGCGGA
>JADFXO010000529.1 GCA_015233485.1 Nitrospirota bacterium | reverse complement strand
GTCGTCGGGAGGTTTACTCAGACGGGCTAATCTTCTTGCTAAAGGTTCACTCATGGCAGCCGCTTATGAAAATTGCTCTACCGTCTCCCCTGAACACGTAAGACTCGCTTCTACAGAAATTATCTGATCCGCAAAGCAGAGAGGTATTGTGCCTCTCTGCTTTGTCCCTTTGTCTTGCTTTATATGAGATTTTCTGCCGCTTTAATGTGCAACGGGACAAGCGGCTTTTAGGGTGGTAAGGGTTCGTAAGAGCCCTTACCTACCTAAAGATAGTAATCGAATAAGTTATTTCAAGAAAAGGAGAATTACGCAATGAGTACAATTGGTACAAGTTTGTATGAGAAAGAGCAAAAACGAATGAAAATAGTTGAAGTTTTTAGGGGGTATATATCTCAAGGACTAGTTGCTGTACTGCACCGTCCAGATATGAGTATCTTTAGACGCGGTGGTGTAACCCAAAGGGAAATTGACGCCATTAAAGCACGCGAGTATCTCCGTACAACAGATATTGAGGAAGTTAAAGAATTCTTTTTAAACGATGGTCAAATATATTGGTTGCTGCCATCTGGAGTGGTTGTCGCATATGTGAAAGGTTGGCAGAGTATACATGAGATTGAGTGTATATGCTGTAGGCAGTCAATTTCACCAGGGAGATATGAACTTCATGGAATGTATTACTTTTTTGAGTACAAAACAGTTATTGCCTGCGATGAACAATACAGAGCAAATAGACTTAACGTCTACTATCTAACTAATGAAAACTACCTCCCTCTCTCTGAGTTAAACGAAGGGAAATGGAAAAAATGGGTGGATATGAAGGACCTGCCCACATTACCGACTGAGTTAGAACCACCAAAACAAATGAACCATGAAAACCTATTATAACGCAGATTATGTAGTGAATCGAATACTCAGCGATAAAGCAATAGTATAGGCTGGCGGGAAAATGGACTTTCGTATGTTTATATAGGCGCATTAGAATCATGTACGCCACTGAATTTAAATGTTTTATTGAAGGAAGGATAAAATGAGTAAAGAATTAATGATAGATCCTGAATTTAGGGACCTTATTCCCCGGTTACGACCGGAAGAACATAAAGGGCTGGAGAAGAGCCTTGTTAATGAGGGTTGTAGGGATGATATTGTTACATGGCGAGATATAGTAATCGACGGTACTAACCGGCTTGAAATCTGTAGCCGCTTAAATATACCATTTGAAACGAGAGAGATGGATTTCAAGAACCGCGAAGAGGTTATGAAATGGATAATCAATAACCAACTTGCAAGGCGGAACCTCACCGATGAACGAAGGAGGTACTTGATGGGCAAACGGCTACAGCAGGAAGTCAAGCCCGTCGGAGCGCCCAAAGGCCATGAAGGCGCAAACCAACACATTAAAGCTAATGGTGTAAAAGTTACTACATTAGCAGCCAAACGTACAACGGGTAAGATAGCGAAGGAACTGAAAGTATCACCAAAGACGGTACAGAACTCTTCTACCTACGCCTCTGCAGTAGACCTCATTGGAAAAGTATCACCCGGAGCCAAAGAGGCTATACTCGATAAAAAGCTGCCAACGACTCAGAAAGATGTAGTGAAACTGGCAAAATTACCTGCCGACAAGATCAAGGACATAATTGATAAGGCATCTGAGGGCGAAAAGGTCGGCGACGGTATCAAGGAAGAGGAGCAACGGAAGCAGGATGAAAAAACTGTTACACTTGAGAAAGCGACTACGAAGGATAGGGTGTATCAGGTTATTTATGCTGATCCACTCTGGGAACAACGTGTATTGGAATGGCGTGATGACTATTTCAAGGATATGCAAGGCTTATGCGAGATCAACCCACCAGCCGATACGAATTGCGTATTATTTATCTGGTGCCCCCCGCATTTAATTGAAAGTGCTTTAAAAGTGATACATGCCTGGGGCTTTAAGTTTCAGACATCAGCGGTATGGATCTCCAAACCGAAACTTATTGACTGTTTCTTTCGGCAGAAACATGAACTACTTCTAATGGGAATTAAAGGCGATATAAAAGCTGAATCGTCTATAAAGAAAAGGCCACTGTCAGTTATAAAGGCGCGACAAGAAAAAGATTGTAGGAAACCACAAATAGTGGGAGAGCAAATAGAATTAATGTATCCAAAACTTAATAAACTTGCAATTTTTCCAGGAGGGGTGCAACGTGAGGGATGGGATATATATGCATTCAATAGCACAAGTAACAAATATGAAGTTATAAAAAATGAGGAGAATTCATATGAAAAGAACTGTAAATGAAAATACTGCTGAATCTGTGACATAGAATTTTTATACGAATCTCCTCGTCTCCAAAGGGATGTCAGGTATCATAGGAGTTACGAGTACCATACATTTATAGAAAGGG
>JADFXO010000528.1 GCA_015233485.1 Nitrospirota bacterium | reverse complement strand
TCCAATGTAAAACACATATTGCATCGGCTGAATCCCATGAACTTCAGTCAGATAAACCCAATACCGCAGCTCCCGATATACCATCTTCGAATAGTTGGTCGCCTGAAATTCGATATGTAACAGAGAAACAGAGCCATCTTCTAATTCAACCCGCAAAATAAAGTCGGCCTCGCGTTCGTTTGTTACCTGAAGTTTAGTCTCTATCGCCGTGGATTTGACAATTTTCAGCCCGATTACCTTTGTTATCAGTGTATCCACAACATCTTTCAGGATTTCTTTCAGAATCTTGTCATAGCGTTTAGACATTTGGCGGTATTATAACATTTGGAGAGGTTTTTAAAACGAAGGGCGCGGTAAAGCAAATCAAATATTGGTTGCTGTCTCCAGAACTATACTACATCGCTTTTATATATTTTTTGCGGCTCCGATCTACCTTTAAGCGTGGCCTCAGTAACCTTCCAGCCGTAGTTATTCTTGCCGGCCTCGTCAAGTTCGTTAAACACTGCCTCAGAAATACACACGCCGCCCGGCTCTGCAAGCGGTTCATATCGGCTCGCAATATTTGCAGTATCTCCGAAGAGGTCTTTCGCGTCAACGATGGTCAGGCCAGAATGCAGACCGATACGCACGGGAATCCTGTCAGCATCATTAGTCAACGTCTCGTGGTAATTCTTAACCTCTGCCTGAATGGCAAAGGCTGCTTCCAAGGCATCCTTCACCCCTGCCTCAAAGTATGAAAGCGTGCCGTCCCCCATATCTTTAACGAATTTGCCTTTTTTCTCTTTCACGGTTTTTTTGATTATATCTATAATCGGTGTAACGATTAACAAAGCCGCATCGTCGCCGCTTGCCGCCGTATACTTAGAGGAGCCTTTGAGGTCGGTGTACATGATGGTTACCTTTTTCTTGTATTTTTTAATGGAGTCAACAAGTCTACTCTTCGCTTCTTTAATTTCCGCGTATGCGCCTCTTTCATGCTTATATTGATAATACCCGTAGCAGACGCCGGCCGTGACAATCATCAGCAACGCCTCGGGCATGTCCAGAAAGAGATAGTTTAAGCGCAGGATTCCATACACTATACCCAACAGGCCCGCGCAGGTGATAATCGATGAAACTACAAAGGCTTTAACAATCCCTCTCGTGGTTTTCGATTCATTCCCCTTTGGCGCATCTATCAATCTGAATATAAGCAGTTCCGCGAAAATACCAGCTAAAAAAACTACCCATATAACCGCTGTACGGTCTTCATACTCCGGATACTGTTTGTTTATGATAACGCTTACCGCCTGCCCCATTACGTGTAGGCCATGAATATCATTCTTCATTATATCCCTTTCCATGCTTCCCGCAATGACAACCTTCTGGCTGAACGCCTCTGCCACATTTACTTTTTCTATACTTTGCCGTTCGTAATTCCCTGAGGCTGTGCGAGTGAGGCGAAATAGTTCATTGCCGTCAAATCCATATACCGCAATATCAAATACCTGATTGTACGAAAAAGGAATCTTTCCGTGGTATTTTCTATCGAAGGCTGCGATACCGTCCACGCTGTCAAACCCGCCGTTGTTTGCTATCAGAAGTCCAAAAAAAGGTTTCATGTTATGTGTTATCTCATCAGACTCCGATTCTTTTTTAGACTTTGTTCTTTCGTCGTCCATAGGGATAAGCACATATATAAATTTATTATCCAGCTCAATCATAGTGTGTCCTGAGGGGATAACATCCATAACTTTGGGGTCATATCTAATATTAAAGTCATTTTTCCAGCCTGCAACTAAGGGGATATGTTCGATGTCTTTTAGATATGAGGCAGCGTTAATAAGAGTTGAAGTGGCGTTATCCATCTCATTCGGCGAAGAACTATCCAGTTTCTCAAAGGAAATGTCCAACCCTACAACTTTGGGGTTTGCATTGCTGGTGGCAATGGTATTAAGGAAAAGTCCCACGTTTTTTCTGAATTTTACTATATCATCTTTGCTTTGTACATCTTTGACTTGTACATCTACCAGAACGACATTTTTGGAGGATTTATATTCTTCTCTTAACGATAACGCTTTATCATAAAACCAAAACGTATAATCGTCAAATCTCATTAATTTTTGTGTAATAATAAAAATTATGAAAAGGAATACACCGGCGAGAAGGAGGATTGTCTTTACTTTCTCATTTATTATTTTCAAGCTTTTCATTACGGGCACGTTCGAGGTTTCTTTTATATTTCTCGAAATCCGGATGATCTGTCATTCTCAGTTCTCTAAGAATATTTACCGCTTTTTCATAAAACTCGATAGCCCTGTCGTAATTCCCTTTGCTCTTCCATGCTGCGCCGAGATTGTTGTATGTGCCAGCCACGTCAGGATGAGGCTCGGTCTTATATACCTTTAATCTCAT
>JADFXO010000527.1 GCA_015233485.1 Nitrospirota bacterium | reverse complement strand
GATAAAGACCTGGTAGTCTCGAACGAGACAGAGGCCGTCAAGCTCATATACGCTATGAGAAGTGAAGGAAACACGTTACACGCCATAGCCGACGCACTCAATAAGCAGGACATAGCGACAGTTAAGGGCGTGGAAACATTCGAGCGTTCAATACATCCTTGCGAATCCTGTTTACAGAGGTAGTCTTGAGTACAAGGGGACAAAAGCCGACCGTGCCGACCTTGCAATCGTATAAATACCGATTTACGGAAAATACCTATTTTCCGTAAATACTAAACATACCGTAGCGGTTTATTTCTGTTTGTCCACAAAAACTAATAATGACTATGTTAAAATACTTTACGTTTTCTAACCAAGCAATGAGGACAGCGGAATGAGTTAAACTGGGCAAGGAGCGTTCGGAATGAAAGGCGAGAACGAAAAATATTTTGAAGTATTAAGCAAGATACCCATCTTTTCTTCATTAACCGCGGCAGAATTAGACGAACTAAAGGCTAAAATCAAAATAAAGACAGTGAAGAAAAATGAGGTGGCGTTAAATCAGGATGATTCTAATGAGTTTATGTATATTGTTTTGGACGGAGCGGTTAAAGTTATCCGTCTCACAGAAGATGGGAAGGAAGTTCTTTTAGCAATCCGCGAGGCCGGGGAATATTTTGGCGAGATGTCGCTGATTGACGGCCATAAAGCTTGTGCCGAGGTGTCAGCGACTAAAGACTCAGTCATTGCCCTGATTAACAAGAAAAGTTTCCACTCTTTGCTTGACTCAAACCCCAAAATACAGAAAAACCTTTTAGAAGAGTTTTCCCGCCGCCTGCGCGCTTCTAACTGTACCATTCATTTGTTCAATCATGATAAGGTAGCCCAAAGGCTGAAACTCTTTTTTAAACAGTATGCACAGGAATTCGGCCAGGTGAGAGAATCCGGCGTTACCTTAAACCTGAAGCTTACCAAGCAGGAAATAGCGGATAGAATCGGTTTTAGCCGGCAGCGGGTGTCAGAAGCTATGAGCCAAATGGAAATCGAGCAGTATTTACTTATCCTTCCCGACAAACATATTCATCTTACCTCTAAATTTTTCGATAATTACGATAATTTCTGAACAGTCGTCGCCTCTGTGACGGATTTTAGGGAATCGCCTCCTCCATAATAGAAACAACAATACAAATAAAATTCTATTAGGAGGACAAGATGAAAACAGTAAAAGTCAGCGTATTAATAGGGATTGTTGCATTGTTATTATCAGCCTTTATATCATTCACTGTGCCTTCTTATGTTTTTGCAGACAATGTTGGCGATGTTGCAGTAGAGTTCACGATGATTGATAGTAATGAAATAATCGGTAAGGTACAAGATTTAAACACTACATTTCATATATTAAGAAACAACTCAATAGATGAGATGACGTTAGAAATGGATGATATTGTAGTTGTAATAAGTACAAGTACGGACGCAACAATTTTGAATTTACAGGTGAATAGTTACAATAGTAATGACAACAATCCTGCTAATTCTAAAGGGATCACTCTAAATGATGATAATATCCAAGAAGTATCATTGCTAAGTAAAGCCCTGGAAAAATACAGAGGAACCAATAATTTAGGTGATGTTTTTTTTAATGATTTGAGTTTAATTGTTTCTTGGCCCCCCGGTGCTCCTTTAAAAGCGCTATTAAACGATCAAACAATATCAATAGGTGAAGCCTCAATGTCCAGAAGCCAGTTTAACAATACTGTAAAGAGTGTGTCTACAAAAAGTTATTCTTACACGAGTATATGTGGGGATTATGGTCGTGTAAGAAGCGCTTCATTTCCATCATATTTTAGATATGTCTTCCCACTTACTATTGAAGTGGGCTGGACAAACACAAATTCATATGTAGGAACAAAAGATGTATATTTATGCAATGGTCGTTGTGGTAGCGATTGCGGACCTGGTAGTATGGTATGGGGATTAACTCAAGATATAGGATTAAAGAATTACACACAAAACTGTCTAAATCATGATGAATGTTCTTTGTGGAAAGGTTTTTGGAGTCTTGAATGTATGTGGATATTTGGAGATTCAACAGTCGATTATGCACTCCCCCAGGGTGTACAAAAAGACTGTGACTTACCAGAGATTAAAAGTGTATCACCGTCGAGCGGTAAATCTGGTGATACTATAACAATAACTGGAGTTAATTTTGGCTCATCTCAAGGTAATGGAGTATATTTTAATGATAATGATAATCCTGGTAAAATTATTTCGTGGAATTCAAGTGAAATAAAGGTAGTAGTTCCAGGTTGGGCAGATATATCTGCAACTATAATAGTTGACAGTTCCAACAATGGCGTAGCCTATAAAGATAATGCTTTCTCTTGGAACTATTCACCCGCACCTCAGTGGAC
>JADFXO010000526.1 GCA_015233485.1 Nitrospirota bacterium | reverse complement strand
AGGAATTTGAGCGCGTCGGCGGCAATGAGACCATAAAAGTGGATGTCAGGGTCATTGCGGCCACAAACAGAGACCTCAGAAAACTTATTGACGAGGGCAAGTTCAGAGACGACCTGTACTATCGCCTCAATGTGGTCAAAATCGACCTGCCCGCGCTCAGGGAGAGAAAAGAGGATTTTCCGCTTTTAGCCAGCTATTTCATAAATAAATTGAACGAAGAGAAAGGTTATAAAATAAAGGGTATATCAAAGGACGCGATGCAGACGCTGCTCAGCTACCAGTGGCCTGGCAACGTGAGAGAGCTTGAAAACGCCCTCGAATCCGCTATGGCGCTGGCAAAAAAAGACTTCATTGAGGCCAGTTATCTGCCGGCATTCTTACTCATGTCAGAGCCGCAGCACAGCGACTGCTATAGAATCTCCAACAATCTCACACTTTCAGAGGTCGAACGTGAACTCATACGCCTGACCCTCGATAAGACAAATGGAAACAAGACAGCCGCCGCCAAGGCCCTCGGTATTGGTCTTAGAAGCCTTCACAGAAAGATAAAGGAATTTAAAGCGGGTGCAACGTGAAGCTGTCATTCCTGCGGACAGCCGGAGTACCGAAGCCGCCAACGGGCGGCAGCCTAAAATTAATAGATAAAACATGTGCGAGAATACGGGGTGAAGGGGGATTATCCCCCTTCGTCTTTAATCCTTATGAGAGCATTGCATCTGAAGCGCAATCGTGCCAAAGTGGCACTATGCTGGATACAGCATGATACATCTGTCCGGCAAAAAAGATAGTAATAAGACCGGTAAAGTGTAGGACTTTAGCCGATTTTTAAATAAAATTAACTGGCATGAATATTGCTTATAACGCATAGGCGCAGGTAATCCTTCATTTTGGAGGATCAATACACTGAGAACAAACGGAGAAAGATGAAAAACACTACACTTTCGCAGGAGGAAGAACCTCCAAGCTTGCAAAGCGCGCAGTTGTTCGACTACGACGAGCGTGAGACCCTTGAGCCGTCTAACTCGATTATCCGCAGCCTATGGCCCTCCGTCACTGCCGACGACTGGAATGACTGGTACTGGCAGTTGTCAAACAGATTAAGATCAGTATATGCACTTTCGGCATTACTTGATTTAAAACCCCAGCAGATAGCGAAATATAAACAGTTGATAGACAAGTACCATTATTCTATAACCCCTTATTACTTGTCTTTGATTGATTGGACTGACCCGCATGACCCGATAAGACAACAGTGTATCCCCGACTTTAAGGAGATAGAATATGTAAATGTCGGCGATAAAGACCCGCTTGAAGAGGAAGACGATACTCAGGTTGCCGGCCTCGTACACAGATATCCGGACAGGGTGCTGATGCTGGTTACGAATTCATGCGCCATGTACTGCCGCCACTGTACGAGAAAGAGGATATGGCAGGATGGAGAGTCGATAAGGAGCAAGAAAG
Source organism: Nitrospirota bacterium (assembly GCA_015233485.1). Classification (GTDB taxonomy): domain Bacteria; phylum Nitrospirota; class Thermodesulfovibrionia; order Thermodesulfovibrionales; family Magnetobacteriaceae; genus Magnetominusculus. The sequence goes on along the minus strand of JADFXO010000526.1, from coordinate 937 downwards.
AGCTGCTTGCAATGGTGAACTACGTAAGAGGCGTGTCCGAGGTAAGAGAGGTAATCATATCCGGGGGCGACCCGTTGACGATGAACATAGAGACGTTGGACTGGTTTTTGGGGGAGTTAAGGACAATTCCACACCTTGAGGTGATAAGAATAGGGACAAGAATCCCTGTCGTACTACCGATGAGGATAACCGATGAGCTTGCCTCGATGTTGTCACGGCACAGGCCGCTGTGGATAAATACGCAGTTTAACCACCCGCGCGAAGTAACGCAGGAGGCGCAGGAGGCCTGTGATAAAATTCTAAGGACGGGCATACCGGTATCCAACCAATCCGTCCTGCTCAAGGGTATAAACGATTCTGTTGAGACGATGAAGGCGCTCTGCCACGCGCTTCAGAGGATAATGGTTCGGCCATATTACCTGTACCAATGCGACCCTGTGAAGGGGGCCGAGCATTTCAGGACAAGCATCTGGAAGGGGATAGAGATAATTGAGCAGATGCGCGGGTTTACGGGGGGGCTATGTGTACCCACGTTTGTGGTGGACGCCCCCGGTGGCGGCGGCAAGGTGCCGCTGCAGCCGTTTTACCTCCTTTCGGTCTCTGATGACGAGGTGATTTTAAGAAACTACGAGGGGATGATTATCAGGTATCACAATCCCATAGATAAGGGCCCCAAAGAACGCCCGGCCCGGCCATCCCAAAAATGTAAGGTGCCGGTTGACGCGGCACGCTATAAAAGAAGAACAGAAAAAACCCTGTTCTCTGACAAGGCGCAATGAACATCGGCCTGACGTTTGACCTAAGAAAGCAATACGAATCGTCTGAATGTTACGTTGTCTCTGATTCTGAAGTCTTCTGTATGCGGCGGGACGGCATTGCGTTTCGGTGTCCCTGCAAATGTGCAAATAGAGCATGGGTAGATGTTGTTGGTTTCTAT
>JADFXO010000525.1 GCA_015233485.1 Nitrospirota bacterium | reverse complement strand
CGGATATATAGTTGATAAGAAACTTATCGTCAGCGCCGAGGCGGCAACAAGCGTAAAATCCAGAAGTTTCACCTTCACCGGCAGATGGCTTAAGTAGTACACATCGGCGGGAAGTTTTATTATCTCGTATGAATCCAGCAGGAAACATGTTATTGAGCCGCCGGCAAGTCCGATAATTGTCCCGGCAAGCCCGATAAACAGCCCCTGAATCATAAATATCCACATTATGCCGGTGTTTGTCGCCCCCATGGTCTTTAGTATGGCTATCTCGCGCTGTTTCTCCATTACGTTCATAATAAGCGTGGATATTATATTAAACGCCGCAACCAGCACAATCAGGGTCAATATGACAAACATGGCGAATTTCTCCAGCCTCAGCGCCGAAAACAGATTCCTGTTCATCTGCATCCAGTCCCGCGCGTAGTATGGATAGCCAAGCGATTTGTTTATATACGCCCGCAGCTCTGCGGCCTTGTATATGTCGTCGATTTTGACCTCTATGCCGCTTGCGGCGTCGCCGACGTCAAAAAATTTCTGCGCCGACTGCATTGAGACCATCGCAAGATTGGCGTCATACTCGAACATGCCGACCTCAAAGATCGCCACAACCTTAAATTTCCTCGCCTTCGGCAGCATACCCAGAGGGCCGATGTCGCCCATCGGAGAGATGATATTTATATCGTCATTGAGGGATAGCTCCAGGTTAGAGGCGAGTTCCTTGCCCACCACAATACCGTTTTCCACCTCATTGAGGGCGTTGACAGAACCTTGCTTTACGTACTTGCCGATGTCCGTTGTGGTCTGCTCCAAAGCGGGCAGCACGCCTCGCAGGTAAATCCCCTGTGCCTTCTTTTGGCGGGACGCCATAGTCTGCCCCAGCACAAACGGCGACACCGCCGTCACATGCGGCATCGCCTTTATCTTATCAGCAAGCTCCCTGTAACTTGTTATCTTACCCTCGTAGTTCAGCACTATGATATGGGTGTTGACGCCAAGTATTTTCCTTTGTAAATCCTCGTGAAAACCGCTCATCACTGACAGCACAATGATAAGGGCCATTACGCCAAGCGCTACCCCGCCAATAGATATAACGGTGTTAAACGAAACGCCCTTGTTTTTTTTCCTTGATTTGGAATAACGCAGGGCTATGAAGAAAGGGTAGCTTAATCTCACGGTTCCGGCTTGAGCTGGGGAAACAGTATGACGTCCCTGATTGAGTGTGAGCCGGTAAGGAGCATGACCAGACGGTCAATGCCGATGCCTTCGCCGGCAGCCGGGGGCATCCCGTACTCAAGCGCCCGAAGAAAATCCTCGTCCATGGAGTGAGCCTCTTCGTCGCCCATAAGCTTTGCCTCTGCCTGGGCCTGAAACCTGCCCCTTTGGTCAATAGGGTCGTTCAACTCCGAAAACGCGTTTGCCAGCTCTCTGCCCACGGCAAACAGCTCAAATCTATCGACAAGCGCCGGGTTGTCCTTTTTTCGCTTCGCCAACGGTGAGATTTCAACGGGATAGTCGGTGATAAACGTGGGCTGGATAAGTTCCGGCTCGACGAGTTCCTTAAAAATCTCGTCATAGAGGATTTTTCCCTGGGGCAGATCCTTTGGTATATCAATGCCCTTTTGTCTTGCCCATTCGCTGGATTTTTCGGGATCGCGGGCTATTGCCTCAGATAGTCCCTTTTCTTGCAGCGCGTCGAAAAACGTGAGCCTCCTCCACGGCGGCGTAAGGTCCATATCAATCTGCCCGTATTTGAATTTCAGCGTGCCGACAGAGCGCATGGCCGCCTCGCATATCAGCTCCTCGGTGAAGTCCATCAGATACTTGTAATCCTTGTAGGCTACATAAAACTCTATCATCGTAAACTCAGGGTTGTGTTTCGTGGATATGCCCTCGTTCCTAAAATTCTTGTTTATCTCGAATATCTTATCATACCCTCCGACAAGGAGGCGTTTTAAATACAATTCAGGGGCTATGCGCAGGAATAATTCCGTCTCCAGCGCGTTATGAAACGTCTTAAACGGCTTTGCCGCCGCCCCGCCGGCAATCGGGTGCATCATCGGCGTCTCCACCTCGATAAACCCGCGCTCTTCAAAGAAGTCCCTGATAGACTTTAGAATCTTACTCCTCATGGCAAAGGTCTTCTTCACGGCAGGGTTTACGATGAGGTCGACATAGCGCTGCCTGTACCGGGTCTCTACATCCTTCAGGCCGTGCCATTTCTCTGGCAGGGGGCGCAGGGACTTCGACACTATCTTAAACTGCTGAACCTCTATGGTCAGTTCCCCTGTGCGGGTCTTAAACAATCTCCCCGAGACGCCGATTATATCGCCGACGTCAAGTTTTTTTATTATGGGAAATTTATCCTGAAGTACGTCTTTCGCAAAATAGAGCTGAATCCCCTT
>JADFXO010000524.1 GCA_015233485.1 Nitrospirota bacterium | reverse complement strand
CATAGTTTTTACGGTCTTCGTTACGTCGCCGAAGGACACCGTGGAACCTACCTGCAGGGAGCTTTTAATACCCGCGAGTTTTTCCAGAAGCGGCTTTCCGACGAGGGCTCTGTCCACTTCCACTCCGGCGCGGTCGGGGTAAAAGAATCCGAACTCTTCCTGTACTGAGTAAAGATACTTGCCGATGTTCATTTCGGTCATGGACATCATCTCGATTGCAACCATGAGACCGAATATGGCATCCTTTTCGAGTGTATGGTTGTAGCCGGATATGCCGTCGCTTTCCTCGAAGGCTATTACGGCTCTGTGTTTTGCTGCAGGCAGCATGAACTCACGGAAGTTTTTAAACCCTACCATTGTCTCTTTTACGGGGAGTCCCAGCTTTTCGGCGATAGCGTTGGCAAAATTACTCGTTGCCACTGATTTGGTAACGATGCCGTCGAGTTTTTTATACTTGTGGAAAAAGTGGAAGGCCAGTGCGCCAAAGTAATTCATAGGCAGTTCTGTCTCTCCGTCGGTTAAACGTATTCTGTCTCCATCCGGATCTATTATGACTCCCAGTTTAAAGCGTGCTGAACTCGCCCTGAGGGCATCCGTAACCATTTTCATGTTTTTTGAGGAAGGTTCAGGCGCTATGCCACCGAAGAGGTAATCGTCGTTTGTGCGGAAATACTTTGTCTTAGGGCTCGCGCCAAGTATTTTGTTGGGTCTGCCGCGGGAAGCACCGTGAACGTGGTCAATACAGATTAACACGTCACTTGCATCAATGAACTTCCTTATTCCGTCTATATCGATTGTCTTTCTCTTCGTAACAAAACGAAGGTAAAGCTCTACGGGGTCTATTTTCTCGAACTCGCCTGTGGGAGAGTCCGGTATAATGGCATGGTCCTGCATGAGCTTATTGGCGTGCTTTTCGATAATCTTTGTTATCTCCGGGCCTGCAGGACCGCCGTCTGCCGGATTGAACTTGTATCCCGCCCATACCGCAGGATTATGGGAAGGCGTAAGGTTGATGGAACTTGCCGCACCCAACTCTTCCAGAGCGGTAGAGAATTCCGGCGTGATTGTTTCGCCCGAATAGTATGTTTTTATGCCTTCTTTGTTGAGAAGACCGATGACGGCCATGGCAAACTCCGGGCCGAGGAAGCGGTTGTCGTGGCCTACGATTACGCCGCGCTTCTTTATTTCGTCGAAGTTTTTGACGCCAAGGGCTTCCATGACTCCGGGGGCACCCTCTTTGAACATCATAATTATGGCCGTCGTTACGATTTTGAGGTTGTTGAAGGTATAGTCGAGCCCTATCTCGCCACGCCAACCGGAAGTGCCGAACACTACATTGGTTGGTTCCACGTTAGTTCTGGCAAAACCCGCAATCTCCGGAAGAAGACCGGCATTCGACGATGGGTTGGAAAGTATCTCTTTCCAGCATTCTCTGGCATTGTTAAATTTCAATGGGACCTCCTGAAATAAAAATTATTGTTAAAAGCTTAATAAAAAGTCCGGTAAAACGGCTTCTAATTTTATCATGAACACAAAAGATTTATCCATCACGATGCATTTAATAGGCTTGAGCCGAATGCAGAGAGACTTGCACGTTCGGTTCTACAAGGAGGGAAGGGTTCGTAAGAACCCTGACCTACCTGACCCGTTAAGGCGAAAGGCCGGGCGCTCCAGCCACACACGCGGTATGAAATAATATAGTTGCCTTTTTGTAAAAGTAGTGATAGACTTAATCGTTCATACATGAGTAGTTAATATTTATTTAAAGTAGAATATTGTGATATATGGTATAACTTATTGAAAAATTATGATTTATCCTAATAAATCAGAGTTTGGGTTTTTACGGTGAAATGAATAAAGATAAGGTTTTCTGTCCAAAGAAACAGTGTTTTAAGTATATCGAGGTGTGTAAACTATGTCGACACTCCGGGCAATGTCCGAGATTAAGCGAATATGTAGAGCCGTCACTTTTCCCGGCAACCACGGGTAAGAAACGTTGTTTGAGGTAAACGGTTGCCGCTATGGAGGCGCTTGTTGTTTATAGCCGGCAGGGGCCGTGGCTAAAGAAATCTTCAGGATGGATTGCCACATACACACGTTCCCTATGTCCGCGTGCAGCAGGATGTCCCCCGAAGAGGCTATAAATGCCGCACTAAATACGGGACTCGACGGTATTGTAATTACGGAGCACGACGTAATGAGAGACAGCGGCGGCATCGAGTACCTCGAAGGTATTGCCATGGGGAGACTAAAAGTGTTTAACGGCGTGGAAGTGTCATGCCGCGAAGGCCACTTCCTTGTCTTTGGCCTTAAAGATACCGCTTGTATACATTTTGACATGAGAGCGGAGAGCCTCATACGCCTGGCCCACGTCCAAGAGGCTGCCGTGGTGGTTGCCCATCCAT
>JADFXO010000523.1 GCA_015233485.1 Nitrospirota bacterium | reverse complement strand
ATGGGTAAGGTGAAAGAGGAGTTTCGCCTGCCGCTTTGTGAGATGTCCGAATCGAACAAAGACAAACTCAAAGACATAATGCACTCATACAAATTGATATAGGGGGCTACGGGGCGGCACCTGCCGTCCCGAAATCAAAGCTCGAAAGGCCGAATCCGCATAGTGTACACGGAGATGTTTATGTAGTATAATTAGCTATGGACATTGATATGTCACAGACAGAGGCCGATGCCTTGATTGCGATGCACAAACACCGCATTGATGAAGACAGGCATGACTATCCATATGCCGGCTGTTCGCTAAGAATACCTCTTGTGTCGGGGGACAGGCGTGAAGATTTCATGCTCGACATCGCAAGAGGGCGCATAGAACTAACAAAAAGCACATTCCAGAATAGGTCGAGACATGTAATTGTCCTTGTCCGACTGGACATTGGAGGCTCGCATCATAGAAACCCTGATGACGCAGAAGTCCCATGTCCTCATATTCATTTATATAAAGAAGGCTTTGGCGATAAGTGGGCTTTCCCCTTGCCAACTGACAGATTCACAAATCCGGGCAACCAGTTGCAGACTCTACAGGAGTTCATGCAATACTGCAATATCGTCAATCCTCCAAATATAATAGGGAGACTATTTATATGATAGACGACATTCAAAAAATGATAAATAAATACTTGGAGTGGTTACGAGATAAGACCACTCTTAAGGATGTCGGAGAGGACTGGATACAGATTACAACCCCACACCTTGACCGCCATAATGACTGTTTGCAGATATATCTCAAAAAGCAAAATGGCGGATACATCATGACTGACGATGGTTACATAATTAATGACCTTTTGAATTCAGGGTGTAAATTAGACAGTCCCAAGCGGCAAGACCTATTGCGGATGTCTTTAGCGGGATTCGGCGTCCAAAAAAAAGAAGAAGCACTTGAGATACACGCCACAGATGAGAACTTCGCATTAAAAAAACACAATCTCATTCAAGCGATGCTCGCTGTCAACGATATGTTTTTTCTCTCGAAACCCGCGATTCAGAGCCTGTTTTTCGAAGAAGTTGAATCGTGGCTTGACCTTGTGGACATTCGAAATATCCCAAATGTCAAGTTTACGGGTAAGAGCGGCTACGACCATATGTTCGATTTTGTAATACCTAAGTCGAAGACGGCACCGGTACGCATTCTCCAAACGATAAACAATCCGAATAGAGACGCAGCTCAAGCCTTTGCCTTTAAGTGGATGGATACAAAGGAAGTTCGTCCAGCCGCATCAAGTGCAATCACCATACTGAACGACCAGACTAAGTCAATCCCTGTCGGAGTAGAGGACGCCCTGAAAAACTATGGGGCAAGGCCAGTGTTGTGGAGCCAGCGCGAGGAAATTCGAGAATACCTTGCGGCTTAATGATGAGAATTCACATCAATAATAGTGACCACGAACGAACTCGTTCTCGTATAGCTTGAGCCAATGGGCTATGTCCAGTTCTCTTTTTAAGGAGGGCGTTGGATGCTTTTTTATGTCAAATTAGAACCTGCTGAAGATGGATGGATAGTAGCGGAGGTACCCGCATTGCCCGGCTGTGGATCTCAGGGTAAAACCGAGGAAGAGGCTATAGAACATATCAAAGAAGCTATCACCGCATGGATTTGGGCTGAAAACAAAAAATCCCAATCTGCCGCACCTAATAGTAAGAATTATAAAGAAATAGTAGTTGCGGTATAGCTTCTTATGAGCAAATTAGCCAATATATCAGGCAAAGATACGGTTAAAACCTTCAAGAAGTTTGGCTGGCAGATAGTTGGAAAAGCAGGCAGCCATGTTGTTATGACAAAAGAAGGGGTTAGAGTTAATTTATCTATTCCACAGCATAACCAATATTGCAGAAACCTCATGGGGTTTCAAAATCGGACAGTTGCCCATATCAGGCTAAGACAACATTTTGTATGCCGGCAAATTCAGATTCCATCTTGGGGTCACCATCCTCAAGCATCATTTCTACTACTTCTTTTAAATTACGGTTGAGTTCATCCAGGGTATCAGACTGAGAATGTGCGCCCGGAAACCCTGGCACGTATCCTATATATATACCTGTGTCTGCACAACGCTCAATCACTGCTGTATAGGTTTTCATTGTTACCCCCTCTGAAGATTATGCCCTATATCTTTCATGTTGGCAGCCATGCACGATACCCGATTTCGATATGTGATGTGAATTTATCTTCAGTCGTTAAACTTTCCTCATAATCTATTATATCAGATTTAAGACGGGTTATTGTTGAAACTACACGGTAAATTTGTTCTCCATCAGGCAAGTGCCGTAGAAGCAGAGTTTTTTGACATACGTAAGTAGTCGAAGACCAAGCGAATGTTAAGCATAAGCTCTCTCATTTTCTGTGCTACGCTGCGGACA
>JADFXO010000522.1 GCA_015233485.1 Nitrospirota bacterium | reverse complement strand
TAAGACCGAGCGGAGAGATGCGGGCGGAGACGGTGGAGAAGTAGCAAATGGCGGATGGTGACACGAGTGTTGGGTCTATACCTTAATGTGTGGGTTCGGGATCCACCATACTCTGCTTGCGGCCCATGATAATGGATGGGTAGATCTACATATTTAGGGGAAAACTGTCATAGGATTTTACGTACATCCTTGATTTATAAGGTTTTATAGCGATTTTCTACCTCCCACTTTTGACTACCGGAAAACCCCAAAAATCGGGAGATGGAAAAAACCTGTAAAACCAATGAATTCAAGGTTCTATGCCAAATCCTATGACGGATTTCCCCTAAATGTGCAATTTTACCCAACGTTAGGTGCCGGATTCATCGTCATACTGGATAAAATACGCATCCAGATCACTCACTCCATGCATGACATGAACAATATACAAATGGCTTCGCGGCCCGTCTTCGTCGGCATAACGCAGAAAGATCACATAGCTGCCAAAAGTGATGCTGCGGTAATTAAGCCCAATTTCTGGCTGCGCACGGCCTGTCAGGCCTGGCAGTTTTGCAATTTGTTCGCAATAATCCATCAACTTGCCAACGAACTTTCTGGAAACGGCAGGGCTGGCACTTTCGCGCTCAATGTAAGCGCCTATGCCGGCGGCCATATCCTGGATGGCTGTTTCAAGATAAACAAGACGAGGCATCTAATGGGTGGGCGTTTGGTGAAGGCTATCAAGACGTTCGTTCACCATCCGCCGCGCTTCCTCCGGTGTAAAATAGCCCCCTTTCAATTCGGCGGCTTCCAGTTCTGCGCGAAGTTGGGATATTTTAGCATGATTGATCGCATAGCGAACGGCATCTTCTGCCGTTGGAAAGTTTCCGGCGGCAAGCTCTGTTTCCACCTAGTGGGCGGCATCAGGTGTTAATTCGACTTTCATAGCGTGGCACCTCCGTAATAACTGCTCTTATCATACCATAAAGAGCTATGGTTTCGACCTCAAGACCATTATCAAAATTGTACGGTATACGCTCACAGCCTGTTGCTGGCTTGTCCTGCGCCTTGCTTCGCCACAAAAGCACGTAGCACGCTGTTCATGTAAGTTTGGTATCCTTTGCCCTTGCTACGGAACCAGTCAAGCACATCGGCATCCACGCGGATATTGATGTGCTTCTTGCCCGGGGGCAATCCTACAAAGCCTTGCGTCCAGTCTAATTCCTCATGCACGCCGTCGGAATCGGCGGCGATGCTGGCCTCCAGCTCATCCTCCGTCATGGCCTTGACTTTTGCCCAATCGGTGCGGTCCTCGCCGCGCTCGCACATAACGGCAAGCTCTTCAGCCGTATAGCGCACGATATTTTCTTTCTTCTTCATATCTTGCCCTCCTCATGGTGATAATACGAACGGCGGCAACTCTACTGTGACGTTATCCCAATCCATGACCATTTCAGCTTTAGAGCCTTCTTCAATCGTTTTAAGCGTTATACGCCGTCAATTCGATTCGACCAAAATAGAGCGCACTGTTGCCAAAGTCATCATAAGGGTCATAGGTTGCAACGGGGACTCCACAAAACCTCGCGATAGATAGAAACGTTTGACTTGTTCTGATAACGCATGAACCATGAGCGCAAAAATACCCGCATTGCTGGAAACGTTGACGGCTCTAATCATGGCATCGCGTAACAGTGCGCGGCCAAGTCCTTGATTATGGTAACGACGGTCAATCGCTAAGCGGCCAAGCAACAGCACCGGCAATGGATCGGGCATATTGCGCCGCATGGCCTTAGCAACTGATTCATGCCTGATTGCTCCTGCTGACAAGCTATAATAGCCGATAACGTCCACACCGTGGCAAATGACAAAGCAACGTGAGGCGCCCGACGCATGGTTTTTGAGTACTCGCCTTTTCAGCCATTCATCCAGTGATGGCTCTCCGCATTCAAAACCGTCAAGGACATGAGCGGTTGAAATTGGTAACGGGGGCGTTAGAACAAAAGCCGTCATTTATCCCAAGGGGCTTTTGTCTTGAGCAACCTGCGTAGCCTGTCGGTCGGCGGCAATGGCTGGTCAAGCATCGCCTGAAACGCGGCGAAAGTGCCAGCGTTGACCGTGAAAAATGCCTGATCTAGCAGCACGTCTTCCGCTTCACGGCACGCAACACCAAGCATAAAATCTGACCGGCTACGGCCAAGCCGTTCAGCCGCTTGGTCTATAAGATCGCGTTGTTGCGCTTTGGCTCGTATGTTGATTGATACGGTTTCTTTCCCTTGTGCCTGTGTCATGGGACACCTCCTGATATTCCTTTACAATACATGATTGTATAGAAAATATCAATACAAACACGTCTCGCACACGGTGGATTTATTCTATCCAAAAAAACGCGAAGCAAAAACGAGTTACAAATAGATCTGAACATTTAAATATCAGGCAT
>JADFXO010000521.1 GCA_015233485.1 Nitrospirota bacterium | reverse complement strand
TTGAAGAGGCACAAACACTATCAAAGTTTAATCATTTAAATATTGTTAGAGTGGAGAACTATTTTGAAGAAAATAATACAGGCTATATTGTAATGGATTATTATGAGGGACTGGATCTTTATCAATACATGAAAGGAAAAGGTCGCTTAACCCCCAAAGCCGCTATCTCCATAATGATGCGTATTTTAGATGGCCTGAGAGAAGTACATGAAAAAGGCTTTTTACACAGAGATATAAAACCACAAAATATCTACATAACAAGAAGTAAACAACCTGTACTATTAGACTTTGGTGCAGCAAGGCTGGCGATGGGCGAAAGAAGTCGTAGCTTAACAGTAGTATTAACACCGGGGTTTGCTCCATTTGAACAATATCAGTCTCATGGCAAGCAGGGGCCATGGACAGATGTTTATGGAGTTGGTGCTACATTGTATTATTTAATATCAGGAGTGATTCCACCGGCTGCACCCGACAGACAAGCCCATACTGAAAATATCATGCAATTAAAGAAACTAGTGCCGGATGTTTATGAAAAAACAAACGACGCTATCATGTTATCTTTATCACTGGGAATCCCGAATCGCCCTTCTAATGCCAGTGAGTTACAAGTCAAGTTGCAAGCGGCTTTAAAGGAAATAGAAGATGGAGAAGTCGGACCTCTCCCCATAGACACTCGTGACGACACGCCTAAAGCAGCAAAACACATAGAAACAGCGATATTTCTCTCAATGATTTTACCTGGGTTGGGACATTTTTATTTGAATTTACCTTATATCGGATCATTATTGCTTATAGGAAATATATTTCTTATTAAAGTCTTTGAAAATGGCGCTCAAATTGCGATTTTACTAATTGCAGCATTTAGCGCATATAAATGTTCTAAAGCAATTTGCAATGGAGATTCTGTTGGTAAATGGGAGTTTTTCCCAAATACAACGCATAATACGGAGAACAGGTCCGAAAAAAGTAAAAAGATATCTTTTTGTTTATGCCTATGCTTTGGTTGTTTTGGCGCACATCAATTTTATACTGGTAGTAATCTGTTAGGCGGTTCTATGCTGGGTTGCACGCTGCTCTATCTAATATTTAGGCAACTCAATGAGTTTACAGTAACAGCAAACAATTTAATGTATACAGTAATATTTTGGGTAATAATAGATATTATATTAATTCTTATCAATAGGTTTACTGACAATAATAATCATCCAATTACACAATGGTAAAGTTGGATGGCTTTCCATACATAAACATGCATAGAAAATAACGATAAAAATATGATTTTCAGGGAGGATATTCTATGTCAAATGAAAGGTGTGTTAATGGTCATTACTTCGATACTAAAAAATATAGGTCGTGCCCATGGTGCGGTATAGATGACATTGCTGATATAGGACCTACGCAGGTAAAATTTCCATACATTGATGGCTGGCCAGGTACAAAGCCACATAAAGCCGACGAAGACAAGGATGATGGTGAGACAAGAGGCATATTTGAAAAAAATAAAGGATTATATCCGGTGGCTGGCTGGCTTGTATGCATAGAGGGTGAGGATAGAGGTCGGGATTACAGGATCGTACCCGAAAAGAATTATCTGGGGAGAGAAGAGGGTATGGATATTCGTATCAAAAGTGATAAATCAATATCAAAGGATAGACATTGCGCTGTTAGTTATAACCCAAAGTCAAATTCCTTCACTATAATATCGGGTGAAGCTAAAGGCCTTACTTTTTTAAATGGTGTGGAAGTGACTACGTCAAAGGAACTTAAGCCTTTTGATGTAATAGAAATCGGGAAAACCAAACTCAAGTTTTTCCCCTGCTGTGGAGAGAATTTCAAATGGGAACTATAAAACTTTATTTTATCTGGTTATTGACAATGTTATTGTTGATTTTTGAATCGACTGTTTTTGCGGATGGAATCTCTACACTGAAATTAGAAATGGCAAAAGCACAGCTGCCTTTGATACGGATATATGCCGATCTGCTCGATCAAAAAGGTGTAGCCCTTGAGGACATAAATAATATCAGCATAACTGGCACGATCGGCAACAAAGAGCTAAAAATTGAGGAGATTAAGAAGTTCGATATCATTAATGAGGGTATTGCTTATATTTTTTTAATTGACGTATCGAAGTCTCTGAAACCAAATCAATTTCATGAAATGCGCAGCGCTATTGTAGAATTCCTAAACTCAATGGACGTCAAAGACCGCGCTGCAATCTTATCGTTCGGCTCTAACGTAAAGATTCAGTCTGATTTCACTACCAATAAAGAAAAACTAAAAGAAATAATATTAAAGCTTGAGCCGATCGACAATCAAACTCAATTAAATTTGGGACTACTTAAAGCAATAGAATTAGGCAGACGTACCGATAAGGATATTCCTCAGCGTAGAGTGATAATAACTTTAACTGATGGAAAGGATGA
>JADFXO010000520.1 GCA_015233485.1 Nitrospirota bacterium | reverse complement strand
CCTTTTCAAAATCGTTCCCTTTTTCAAAATCGTTCCCCGTGTTGTATAATAATACTATACTATTTTTCGAATGAATGTAAAGGAGCGATCAATGCTGAAAGAAGAGATTTTTGACAGCCTCATTAAAACCGCCATGTCCGGGGGCGGCGATTATGGAGATATATTTCTTGAGGATAGTACCCCGCTTGTAATTCAAATGGAGGACGACAAGATCGAAAAAATAACAACCGGCATAGAACGCGGGGTTGGCATTAGAATCGTCTACGACAATAAGACCGCATACGCCTATACAAACGACCTCACAAAAGACACACTCTTTGAAACGGCGCGCTCCCTGAGCAGGGCAGTCAAGGCCAACGCCTTAAAAACGCCGTTAAACCTTGAGAAAACTAGACCAAAAACAGACTTTATTATTAAACAAAGGCCCAATAACACCCCAATAGCCGACAAAATTAGACTCATCCGTACGGCAAACCAACGGGCAAGGGCGGTTGACACGAGGATTCGCCAGGTAAGCGTCACGTACAGTGATTTCGTGCAAACGGTAACGATAGCCAACTCAGGGGGTGTGCTGATTGAAGACGAACGGGTGCAGAGTCTTATTGCGGTATCAGTCATCGCCGAAGAGGGCGGCGCCATACAGACGGGCTATGAGGCGCTTGGAGGCTTTGCCGGCTTTGAGCTGTTTGAGGAAAACTCAGTGGAAGACCTTGCCGCAAGGGCAGCAAACAGGGCAATATTAATGCTTGGGGCAAGGCGTATCAAAGGTGGCCGTATGCCTGTTGTCATATCCTCCGAGGCCGGCGGCACGATGATACACGAGGCCATAGGGCACGGCCTTGAGGCTGATTTGGCAGGACAGGGCCTGTCCGTCTATTCAAACAAACTCGGCATGCAAGTGGCTTCTGTTTCTGTCACCGTCATTGACGACGCAACCATCCCCGGCAAGCGCGGCTCATACAGAGTAGACGACGAAGGCACTGCGGCGCAAAAAAATATCCTCGTTGCAAACGGAATCCTTACCGCCTACATGTACGACAAACTCAACGCCATAAAAGACGGCGTCAGCAGCAGCGGCAACGGTAGAAGGGAATCCTACCGCAGCCGTCCCATTCCAAGAATGACAAACACATTCCTTGCCCCGGGTAAAGCTGACCCCTGCGAAATCCTGAGAACCACCGGCAACGGCCTGTTCGTTAAGAAGATGGGAGGCGGGCAGGTGAACACCGTTACCGGCGACTTTGTCTTTGATGTCCAGGAGGGATACCTAATCAAAAACGGCCAAATATCTGACCCTGTCAAAGGGGCGACACTCTGTGGCAATGGCCCTGAAGTCCTGAATGCCATCGACCTGGTCGGCACAGATATGGGGTTTTCGATAGGCACATGCGGAAAGGACGGCCAGGGTGCGCCTGTATCCGACGCGCTGCCGACAATAAGGATACCGGATATCGTTGTAGGAGGTGAAGTTTAGCTGTGTCTTTTATACCACAATACCAACTTTTTTTATACATATTATGAACGTTATGCCCTGATTCCAAGCGGCTTTATAGCTGGCACATAATTTGCACTTAACATGCAAGTTATGAGGTCACAGCGGACTATAAAAGAGTGTGTATATTTTGAGGGTGTTGGGCTTCACACCGGCTCTTATTGCAAGGTAACACTCCATCCGGCTCCCGTCGATACGGGTATCGTATTTTACAGGCCATGCAAAAAGTCATCCATGGTTACCAACATAAGCGCCGTTGTTGATACCACGTATGCCACCACTATTGGCAACGACAGGCTGAAGGTGCGAACGGTCGAACATCTCTTAGCGGTAATTTCGGCTATGGGCATCAGCAATCTGACAATTGAGGTCGAAGGCCCTGAGATTCCCATACTTGATGGAAGCGCCGTTGAAATCGCAAAATTGGTTATGGATTCCGGCGTAAGGAAGCAAAAGAAGATTATGCCTTATATAAAAATCCTCCGGCCAATTGTAATGGAAGATGGTCATGGCAAGGTGGCCGCATACCCCTTTGACGGAAGAAAGATAACCTTCAGGATGTTCTTCAAAAACCACTTTCTTGGCGAGCAGTTGTTGTCCTTTGACCTTGACAGGGGTTCGTTTATTAATGAAATTGCACCGGCAAGGACATTTGGGTTTCTTAGGGATGTCGAGTATTTCAGGGCTAACGGGCTTGCTAAAGGCGGCTCGCTTGACAATGCCGTCATCTTCAGCGAGACATCCGTTGTCAACGACTCAGGACTTAGGTTTAAGGACGAGTGTGTCAGACATAAAATCCTCGACAGTATCGGGGATTTCTCCCTGGTAGGCCTTCCCATAGAAGGACACATTGTGGCGGACAAGTCCGGCCATACGATGAACGTGAAGTTCATCAATAAACTCCTTGCGTGTTCCGAGTGCTGGGAAGTTGTAAGC
>JADFXO010000051.1:4630-17469 GCA_015233485.1 Nitrospirota bacterium | reverse complement strand
CTCGTCTGCTGACCATCTTCTCTGTCCCATTTGCTCTTGCTCCTTACTTTAAGGTGTTGATCTCCGCCATGCAGAGAGTTTAACCTCTACTCCTTTGGGATGTCCACTCCTTTATGGTAGCAGTATACTCGCCACATTTTTTTTGCATATAGATTTTACATATTGGGTCAGTATATACTATTAAATACGTGTATAAGGAGGACTAAATGAAAAATCTGATTGTTTACGCACATCCCAATCCTAAGAGTTTTAATCACGCCATAATGGAGACCCTCGCGGGGGAGTTAAAGGCCGCCGGCCATGAGGTCAGAGTTAGGGATTTATACGAACAAAATTTCGACCCGGTGTTAAAACCATCTGATTTTGAACTAATCCAGGCCGGCAAGTCCGCCGCGGACGTTAAAGTCGAACAAGACCACATTGCCTGGGCCGATGTAATCAGTTTCGTCCACCCGATCTGGTGGACAGGACTTCCGGCCATATTTAAGGGTTATATAGACAGGGTCTTCTCTTCCGGTTTTGCTTTTACAATAAACGAGACCGGCGTCGTAGGGCTTCTAAACGGCAAAAAAGCCCTGATAATCAACACAACCGGCACCCCTGAGGAGATGTACAATAAAAACGGCATGTTTAACGGTATGCTTAAAACCTCAGACGACGGCATATACAGGTTCTGTGCTATGGAGGTATTGAAGCACGTGTTCTTTACCGCCGTTCCATATATCACCGGCGCGGAGCGCGCCAAAATGCTTGAAGAGGTGAAGGCCGTCGCTAAAATGATATGCTAAAAATAATAAGTAGGGTAGGCTATGAATAGGGTAGGGTTATGAGAGATGGAGGAGAATTATTATGGATTTACTTACTGTAGTTTTTCCAGTCTCAGGGGTAAAGACCAATATTTTATTGCCACCCCTTGTTGCGATGGTTATCTCGTTTTTTACATCTATGGGGGGAATATCCGGGGCATTTCTCTTGCTTCCATTTCAGATGAGCTTTCTTAATTATACTGCTCCTTCGGTTAGCGGGACAAACCATGTGTTCAATATTGTTGCGATTCCAAGCGGCGTATACCGGTATATAAAAGAAGGCCGTATGGCATGGCCTCTTACGTGGGTTGTAGTTATAGGTACCTTACCTGGCGTGTTTATCGGATATTATGTAAGGGTTTTTTATCTACCCGACCCGAAAGTATTTAAGCTGTTTGTAGGATGTGTTTTGATGTATATAGGTATAAGACTTTTGAAGGAATTCATAGTCAGGAAGAAATCATCCCCCCTTACCTCAAAAACATTAGACGACAAGTTTAAAATCAACGCGGGAATTTCCTCAGAAGCCGTAGTAAGAACGATATCCCTATCCATAAGAAAGATAGAATACGAATTCTGGGGAGAGACTTTTTCATTCAAACCAGCCAGTATGTTCATCATGTCTTTTGTTGTCGGCATCATAGGTGGGGCGTATGGGATTGGCGGTGGGTCAATTATCGCGCCATTTTGCGTGGCCGTCTTCCATCTGCCTGTTTATACCATAGCCGGGGCTGCTTTGATGGGAACGTTCATAACATCGTTAGCGGGAGCGGTTTTCTTCAGTTTAATCCCTGCCACAGGAGGAGTTCCTGCTAATCCCGATTGGTTTTTGGGAATTCTATTCGGCATTGGTGGGTTTATAGGCATGTATTTGGGGGCAAAGACACAAAAACATGTCCCGCAAAAAATCATAAAGCTGGCGCTAGGCGCTGTAATCGTATTTTTGTCAGCACAATATATAATCCAGTTTTTTTAAAGGGCTTGTATGATATCCCTTAGCCGGAGTTCTGGAAGCCGCCAGCGGGCGGCAGCCCAAATTAAACAGATAAAACATGTGCGAGAATACGGGGTGAAGGGGGATTATCCCCCTTCGTCTTTAATTCTTTTACTTTCGTCTCTTTCACATTTTTTCGATGTCTTTCAATCGTGGCAGCCGTGCGTCTTTGTCGGACACAAGTGGGGTCTTTACTGCCCAGTTGATGTTTATCTCCGGGTCGTTCCATATTATTCCCCTGTCGTCTTTGGGTGAATATTCGTTCGTACACTTGTACATAACCTCTACGGTGTCACTGAGGACGACAAATGCGTGGGCAAAGCCGGGAGGTATGTAAAGCATCTTATGGTTTTCACCGGTTAACACAGCGCTTACCCAGCGCCCGAATGTCCCGGAGTCAGCGCGAATATCCACGGCCACGTCAAATATTTCACCCCTTTGGCATGAGACAAGTTTCCCCTGCGCCTTTGGGGCAACCTGATAGTGAAGCCCCCTGAGGACATCCTTTGAGGATTTCGAAAAATTGTCCTGCACAAACCGTTCTTTTATTCCAAAGGCGGCAAAATCGGAATATTTATAAAGCTCCTTAAAAAAACCCCTGTCGTCGGGGAACACCCGCGGCGTTACCAACACTACGTCCGGTATGTCCAGCCGTTCAAACTCAAAAGGCATCTTCATTCTCTCCTTTAGTCATATTTGTTGGCGTTATTATACCAATATCAACAATCGTATGTAAAAACATGCGGGGAATTATTATAATACCACGACGATGGAGCAAGTACCAGAAAGGAGCCTTGAGTTTCACAAGATACTGGATATGGCGATGTCCTATGCCGCAACCGAAGGCGGCAAGGCGCTTCTCGCCGATACTGCCCCCTCTTCAGACATCGCGGAGATTCGGCGCGAAATTGATCACATATCCGAGTGGAGGGCGCTCTTTTCCGAGGATAAACGCCCGGCCATTGAGTCATTTAACGACATGCTGCCGTTATTTGCTGAACTTCGCCCTGATGGCTCCATCCTTGAACCCCTTGAATTACGGGAATTTATTGGCCTCTTTGAATCGGCGTTGAATCTAAAACGTCTGTCCATCGAAAAAAACAGCCCCAATATAATTGGAGCCGTATCTCAAATAACCGGCCACGCGTTCATAAAGCGGGCAATTGTAAAATCCATCGACTCCGACGGGCGCATTACTGATGAGGCATCACCGGAGTTGTCATCTGTCCGAAAAAAACTCGCGGCGCAGGAACAGAGGGTTAAACACATCCTCGAAAAACTCCTGAAAAGACATGCCCTTGAGCCGCACATACAGGACGATTTTATAACGATAAGAAATGGCCGCTGGGTCATTCCCGTCCGGAGGGACTCAAGAGGGCAAATCCCCGGCGTAATCCACGATATTTCAAAAACCGGCGAGACACTCTTTACCGAACCGTATGAAACTCAGTCTGTGGGAAACGAGATAGACTCCCTAAAGTCGGAAGAAAAGATAGAGGAATTCAAGATTCTAAAAAAACTCTCCGGCGCAATACGCGATAACCTGAATGATATAGAAAAAGACTACCATCTGGTAGTGAAACTTGACACGGTAATGGCCAAGGCGGTTTTTGCCGATGCCCTTAAGATGTCTGCCCCGTTGATAGACGAAGACAGGTGCATAAATATTATCAAAGGGCGCCACCCCCTGCTCTTAAAAACCCTCGCAAGGCACAATAGGGCAGACGAGATAGTCCCGCTGGATTTCACATTGGGCGCGGCCTATAAATCAATCGTCATCACCGGCTCAAACGCCGGGGGCAAGACTGTGGTTTTAAAGACTATTGGGGTGCTTCACCTGATGGCGCTGTCGGGTATGCACATACCGGCTCTGTCCGGCTCAAGCGTTGCATTTGTAAAACACATATTAGTGGATATCGGGGATGAGCAATCAATAGAGGACAATCTATCGACATTTTCCGCCCGCATAAGCCGCCTTGCCCAGATAGTTGCACAAAGCGGCAGTGAGACCCTGGTATTGCTTGATGAGCTTGGCTCAGGCACAGACCCTGACGAGGGTGGGGCACTGGGGTGCGCGGTGCTCAAACGCCTCACACAACTTGGCGCCCTTTCTGTCGTCACAACACACCTAAGGCTGTTAAAAATGTTTGCGGCAACTACAAAACACATCACCGTCGGGGCGATGATTATGGAAATAACCGCGGACGTAAACAAAGACAGGGTATTCAGGCCGACGTATAAACTATCCCCCGGTGAGCTGGGCACCTCGTACGCCTTTGAGATAGCGGCACACTATGGCCTTGATGACGATATAATTGAAGACGCAAAGGGTTTTTTGTCCGGCGCTGAGATACAAATGGAGGCCCTGATGTCTGATTTACGGGAAAAAATATCACAGAATGAAAGAGATGCACTGCGGCTTCAAGCACTCCACGATGAGATTGCCACAGTCAAAGACAATTTAAGACATGAACTTGACACACTACAACGTCAAAAAAATATGACGCTCCTAAAGACCAATGACGAGGCTCAAAGAATCATTGCCGCCCTCAAAATAGAGGCAAGGGAAATCCTCGTGGAGCTGACAAAGGCCGACACGCTGAAGGCTAAGGAGCTGGTCATTAATATCGACAAAAGACTTGCCAAACTTGGACAGGAAAAACGCGCGCTGCAAAAGACTCACACGCCGGAGATAGAAAACCTCGCGCCTGGCGAGACCGTACGCATAGAAGGATTCGACGCCGACGGTACTGTCACCTCAATAAACATAAAAAAGGGCCGTGCCGTTGTCCTCGTAAGGGGGCGTGAAATCGAGGTTTCTATCGGTGCGCTCCAACGCGTAGAAGTGCAGCCCTCAAATCAGCCGCTTGCGCAATCATACGGCGGGCATACATCCGATACCGGATTGCAGGGCATGTCGTCGTTTATCCCATATGAAATAAACCTTGTTGGCCAACGCGTTGATCCTGCCATATCAGTCCTTGAACGATATCTGAACGACGCGGCAATTGCAGAGCACAAAGACATAAGGGTAATCCACGGCATAGGCACCGGCGCACTGGCAAGGGCGGTAAGGGAACACTTAGAAGCTCACCCGCTCGTAAAGGCTTACAAAAAGGGCGACAAAGACACGGGCGGCGATGCAGTAACAATCGTTGCCTTAAACACGTAGCGGGCTGCCAAACAAATAATAATATTAATGTTTTTGTTACAATAGAATACATTACATTTAAGGAGGAACATTGATATGGAAAACAGTCAGGTAACAGTTATGGCGTTAATAAAGGCAAAAGATGGGATGGTGGATGTGGTAAAACAGGAGCTTCTGTCGCTGGTTGAAGACACGCGCAAGGAAAGCGGCTGTATATCCTATGACCTTCACCAGTCAAAGGAAATCCCGGGCTATTTTATGTTCTACGAAACATGGGCAAGCACTGAGGCCCTTGACAATCACATGGCAATGCCCTATATTCAGGACTTAATCAAGAAATCCACAGAGATATTTGCAGGGCCGATACAGGTGACAAGTTGGAAGAAAGAGAGCTGACGCCCTGTGCTATAATATAGGGTCATGAGGTTGGGGATATGATTACAGAATTGACCATAAGGAATTTTAAAGGCATATCTGACCAGACATATACCTTTACCAAGTTTGACCTGCTGGTTGGAAGGAATAACAGCGGCAAAAGCACTATCCTTCAGGCTATGGCTATTTGGCAATACTGTGTTGATGCGTTTCGCAGGTCAAAACAAAAAAAATCAGGAAGCATACAGATCGTATTGCCCAACTTTACTGCACTTCCCTTACCTGAATTTAATTTATTATGGAAAGGCAGATATATTGCGCGACAACAAAAGTTCATTTTAATTGAGATTATTCTCAAGTTTAAGAAAAAAGATGACACAATAGAAGAGTTTGGTGTCTCAGTGAGATACCAATCTCCGCAGGCTATTTATGCCTTTCCACAAAAGGGATGGTCAGATTTTTATAAGCTGTATGATGACAATGTGCTACCCCGATTAGTTTATGTTCCACCTTTTTCAGGATTAGATCCTTTCGAAATATTAGTTGATGATGCGGTTGTAAGACGCAATGTCGGTAAGGGCCAACCTGGTTCTGTTTTGCGCAATATCCTATATAGAGTGTCCAACGATGATGAAAACTGGGAAATCATTGAAGAAAAGGTAAAAGAATGGTTTGACGTAGACATTCTTCCCCCCGACTACGAGGGTGGTGAGAGCATAAACATAGAAATTGAATATCAGGATAAAGATGGAAGAAAATTTGATATTATTTCAGGGGGCAGCGGTTTTCATCAGGCTTTGACACTGCTTGCCTTTTATTATGGATATGAAGGATTAACCACAATTCTTTTCGATGAGCCTGACGCACACATGCACGTCAATCTCCAGCGGGAAATTCTAAACTATTTCCAACGATTAAATACCACTCAATTTATAATTGCCACACATGCGGAAGAATTTATTAAAAGGGTATATCATGGAAATATTATTTCATTACTAAACCAAAAACCAGAAAGAATCGAATCAACACAGGAAATTATAACCGCATTATCAGACGTTAATAATATGGAGATCGTAAATACAGAGCAGGATCCGTTCATCTTATATGTCGAAGGCGAAGATGATGAGAGAATCTTAAACGCATGGGCCTCCGTACTTGATAAACAATACTTGTTGAAAAGATTTTATGTCAAAATAATGGGCGGCACATCAAAAGTTGCGATGCGCGAATTTGCAGATGAGCATATTAGAGGACTGAGAAAAATAGTCCCTACCGTCAATCGCGTTATGTTATTTGATTATGATTCTGATGAAACTCATCTGCCAAACAACGAGGTCATATTTGAATGGAAGAGAAAAAACATCGAAAATTATCTGCTTGTGTCTGAAACGTGGAAAAGAGCGGCAGATAATATAAGAAATGAAACAGATAATACCCCTATAATAGAAGCCATTGAAACATTCTTTAATGAACAGAATCTCACTTTGCCTAAAACGAAAACATGGCGGGACGTAGCCGCAAATATTTTCAGCGAAGTCAACGGTAAAAAAATACTCTTTGAGAATAAAGACTCGCTTTTCCAGATATTACGAGAACGTTTTGGACTGATTATTAATCGCGTTGATTTATGCAATAGTTTCTTGCCGGAGGAGCTTCATCAGGATGTAATAGATTTTTTTGATAAACTCGAAGCCGTTATTGAATCAGCTCTTGAAAGTGGTTAAAATCTATAACCGTAAAATCCAACGATGACCAACCAGCCACCAACCAGCCGTAAAGTATTCATCATAAAAAAGGTGGGACACACTCGCTTAAATTAATTTGTCTAAAAAAGCCCCAACAAAAGGAACTGTATTTTTTAATGTATATAGCAGATGTATATATATAATATATCCTAACAGCCATTCAATATAAATGAGGACATATAGGCTTGATGACTTGACCTCTGTATTCCCATACCCAATTTTAAATAAAAGAACCAGGCTTAATAAAAAAGCGTCAGAGAAACATTCCTTAAATAATAGTTCGATTTTTTCGTATAATACTTTTTGATTTTTGCTGTTGTCTTCCCCACTTTCATCAGCCGGATTAGGGTCATTCACCTTTTCACATTGTTTACTACCTTTATTAATTGAACAGTATTTTATAACATAGAACAATATGAAGGTAATCAATACTAACAATATACCAACAAGTGGTTCCTTATATATTATAAGTAAAAACGAGCCAATAGATATAAAAAACAATATACTAAACTCAATGAGTTTAATTAATAAATCCATATGACACTTATATGACTTTACGGAGCCTTTATACACATATCTATGAAGGTCAAAATCAACGATAACCGGGAACTGAAAAAGTCTCAATGAAAACTTATTGCGTTCATGTGAATGACTTTTTTTTCTATGTATCGTATTGCACCATGAGCTACCATTATCTTCAATCTTTTTATTACACATGGCGTTCCCATCTCCATATTTATCGCAACATTTATGGCAAAAGTCTTTATCGTTCATGTATGCAAATGTAAATGAAAAAAGAATAATTAATGAGAATATTACAAGACGACCTAAGTCTCGTCCATAACATGATGGAATCCCTAAAAATATCATCTTCATCATTGAAACAATCTGATCTACATGTAGAAAGACTCCTATCTTAACTATTGCACGTCTATCACGACCTATGATATTGTCATTATGACTGTAGTCATTGCGTAAGTCCTCATCGTAACATTTGCTTTTAAATATAGCATATGCGGCCTTGTTAGCACTACTGTCCGCACCAAATGATTTGAACCCTTCTTGAAATTTTCTTAGAGATTCTGAAATGGGTTCGATGTGGGTGATTGCATTTTTATTGGCAAAGCTCTCACGAATAGCAGAGCTTTTGATAGACCATTCATTGATACGTGGTAATTGATGGAACTTTAATTTTATTTTATTAAAATTTAAATAAGAAAACATATAACGATTTACCTTAGCATCAGAAGAACATATATCCATTATGCTCCAATATAAGATTTCAAGATCCTTTCCTCTATTGGCAATAAACTTACCTATTTCAGCAGGAATTATCTCCTCGAATTTATTAAAATATTTTTTTAATATCTTATAAAGATCTATATCGTTGACATAATTTGCATAACCTTCGCCAATAATGGTTAAAGCTATTCTTGCAATATCGTAATATATATCTCTAATCAAATCGTAAGCCTTTAATATTATCGGTTCCTCAACAGATTTATCTCCGAAAACTGCTTCAGTAAAATCAAGCTCCTTCTCAAACGATATGCTATCAAAATATACACCACCGAGGAATGCTGTTCTTATAAAATTAGCATTGTTTTCAAATATCGATGACCTAATAAATGTTACGTTATCCCATTTTATAAGATTCGGCTTTTTTTTGCCAATTCCTATATGTTCTATACACGGTTGAAATTGTTTAGCGTTCGTTTTATAATCTATAAATTCTGGATGTACGCCAAAACATGCATTAGAAAAATCAGCTCCTTTTTTAAAAATAATGTCACCAAAGTATGCTTCTCTTATAATTGAATTCCTTAAATCAAAACGATCGTCAAATATTATCGGTTTAAGGAGTGAGCTATTCATATTTAGTTGATTTATTAGTGAGTTGTGAAAATCTGCATAATTATAGAAAGTTGAGGATTCCATCTTGAGCATTTTCAGAAAACGAGTATCCTCAAAATATGCCGCACTATGAAACGACGCTATGTAAAATATTGCATCACCATAAAAAATTGTAGATACAAATCCAACTTGATCTTTAAAGGTAGCAAGCGTAAAGTCTGCCGTCCCCATAAACACTGCTGAAGAAAATGATGTTATACCATGGAAAATAGACCAAATATAATTAGCCTTATTATTAAAAATACATTGACTAAAAATAGATAGTTCATGAAATATTGCTTTGTTAAAAATAGCATCGCCTACAAAAACGTCATTCTTAAAATATGCGGTGTTATTAAATAATGTATTATGAAAATCTACTTTTTTGCTGAACACTATATTTTCTGCATCAATAGAATATTCTGTTCTATGATTAGGTGTTATCTCGGAATTAGTGATAGATATTTCAACATTAACAACATACATGGGAACAACAGTTGTACCGTTATCTGCATTATGTGGTATTAATTGATTTATCAATTTATTAACAATATTCTGGTTTATGTTCAGATCTATTGCTTGTTTATATATAGTGCCTTTATCTTTTATAGATAATAACGTATTATTAATAATACAATCGTCAACTAAAATGTTATTAAATCCTATCGTTCCTTTTATGCTTGAATTATCTATCCTAACTGCAAAAGTATCTTTGTTTGTGCTATTATCATTCGGTGCATGATTAGTTCTATTTGTGATGCCTAGCTTATATGTGTGATTACCAATAAGTGTAATTATATCTTTTGCTATTATCTTTCTATTTTTTACAGTATCTCCTTTATTGAAATATCCCGATAGCTCATCTATATGTATATAAGACCGATCGTCAACTGTGTCATGTTTAGGATATTCATTCTCTCTATCCTCTGCCCCATATGAAACACCTGAAGCTGACAGCACAAACGCCGCTAATACTAATAATAGTAATTTCTTCAAATATCTCATATTATATGTTATATTAATCATATCAAACCCTTATCTAACTCCATCTTCAGTGAGTACCTTCCTCTAATCACACTGAACCATTCCTTCGCGTTTCTCTTACTTCTCCAATCTATTCATTCTCAACCTACGCTGAGCCATTGTACATAAATATTATTAATATGTCAATAGTATTTATGAAAAATTTAAAAAAATATAATATATTTATGTTACCTAAAGGTAACATAAAAAGTATGTAAAGACTCACGATACGCCAATTGTGGATTTAACTCATGATAAAAACGTGTTCAAGTATTTGAGGCTGTTGCTATATATTATCCGCGTCCCTTCAGCTCTTCGATTTCACGTGTCAGGCTGCCGATTTTCTCGTCGCCCTGGCGGATTCGCTCAGAGAGCATTACGCTTAGATTCTTGTAGAGTTTTAAACAGATATACGGCTCCGTCTTCCTTAATACTGTGTCGCTTATTAGTATGCAAACCGTGTCTGTCTCTGTCACAGCGGCGGCATAGCGCGGTGAGTTATTTAAGAACCCTAACTCCCCAAAACAATCACCGTTTTTTAACTCCTTAAGCAGCGTCACCTTGCCGTCATCAGAGGATTTCTTTAAGAGCTTAACCCGCCCGGCTATTATTATATACATCCTGTCATCTATCGCGGCCTCTTTGTATATTACCGCGCCCTTTCTGTATATCTTCTTCCCGCTCAACGAAAATAACTTCAACATCTCCGCCTCCGTGAAATCGGAAAAGAATAAATACCTGTTCTGAAGCATTTTAATCAACTCCAGTTTGTTAAAATCGGCCGACAGCGCCACAGGCGCGGTTTTTTTCCTGCTGCGGGCCTCCAGATAATACTCAAGCGCGTCGGCAAATTCTCCTGCTGACTGAAAACGCCTCTTCTTGTCTTTCTCAAGCATTTTCATGACGTACGAGCATATCGTTTCATGTATCGACGGGTCAAGGCGATGGAGCAATTCCGGGTCTTTAGTCTCTATACACTCAAATAGTTCCTTGAAATTCACACCCGTAAAAGGCTTCACGCCCGTAAGAAACTCGTACGACAGTACCCCTAATGAAAACACATCGGTCAGCTTGTCTATCTCTTCCTCTCTTACCATCTCCGGCGACATGTAATAAGGCGTCCCCGTAAAAATCCCCATAGTGTCGTCGAGTTTGTTAGACTGAGTGTCCAGGACCGCGATGCCAAAATCCATAACCTTAATCTGCATATCATCAAAGACCATCACGTTCGCAGGTTTAATGTCCCTGTGTATCACGCCGTGCTGATGGGCATAGTGCAGTGTGCGGGCTAAGAGTATCAGCAGTGCAATCTTATCGTTTAGCAGGATTTTATCCCCCCTGATGATTAAATCCTTAAGCGTAACACCCTTTACATACTCAAAGACAAGATAAAATGAATTGGCCTGCTCTCCTACATCGTGGATTGCCGCTATGTTTGGATGATTCAGGCGGCCGGCGATTTTCGCCTCGTTGCAAAATTGTTTTATCATATTGTGAGCCGACGGCGTGAGGCCGCCACTGGCCAGCTTGACTGTTTTTATTGCCACTACGCGGTCAATTATGGTGTCATGCGCCTTAAAAACCAACCCCATAGCACCCTCGCCAATTTTTTCTATAATCTCATAACGCCCTATTTTATCTGCCAATTCAGCCATTTCCCTCGCCTCCAACGCCCCCCTGCTTCCACGACACCCCGGCTTCCCGCTCAGGTTACATAATACGCCGCGTAAACCACCTATTCCAATTATATAAAAAAAACTTATAATTTACAATGTATTTTAACAGTATACTTAAGGTATTTAAAGATCAATTATCTTCTAACCGTAGGGGGATTTGACAGGTAAATGGAACTGTTAACGATAAACCCTATGAATCATCGTCTTTGCTGCACAGGTGGCGAAGCAGTTTCGAGCCTAACGGGGTTATAGAGTAACCCTTTCTCGTATTTGTGGAGATCAAATGCAGGGCCTTGAGATTTCTCATAAAATTCTTTATCGTATCCGAGGGAATATCTATTTCCAGTTCAAGGTCCTTTGACATGATATACCCCTGGTCTTTCAAAATTTGAAGCGTCTTGCGTATCCACGGGGCCTGGTTTTTTTGCTCCAGGACGAGAAGCTGCTCTTTAATATTGAAAATCTCCGAGTCCTTTACGTTTCCCATTGATTTTTTATAGTTTTCGATGTCCTCGCCGATGTACTCAAACTCTATTTTAACAGCCCTGTCCCTTTCGAAATCTACATCCGTCTCCGCATGCAAAGAAAAATCCGCGTTAAACTCCTCCATAGTTTCAAATCCACACCTCTTTATCTCATCTACCGTGATATTCTGAATCCTCTTGAAGTCAACATCAATAATCCGTAAAAGGCCTATATTATGAGACCGGTATATTTTTCCTCTCAACACCCTAAGGGTATCCCAGTGCCTGAAAGCCAGCGTTATCTTGCCTTCTCTTATGTTATCATAAAATCGCTTCTCAAACGAAATCATTACGGCTGGCATTATAACACAAACAGAATTAATTATCAATAGAAATCTCAAACCCAAGCTCCGATATAGGAATTTGTACCTATCGTTATAAAGGGTTTTTTAGAGTATTATCATCATTTATAATGCTATCAACACGTTATCATGTATTATGAATAACAAAATTATGACATTAACTATCCAATATTACATAATATCTCTATTTTTAAACATAACTTTACATACTATTGCCCATGATTTATTTATTCACTTTCTTTTTTAGCCATCCCATGAGAGGCTAAATTAAAATGTCTATTGGGAAGGCAGCTTAATGACTGCTTACCCAACAACCCTCTTAGATGGCTATATCTTAAATCCACTAAAAA